>CAIRMS010000019.1 GCA_903879765.1 uncultured Flavobacteriales bacterium | reverse complement strand
TAAAAAGTGGTAGAAATCCACTAATTTTACCCATTATAAAGCTATGGCAGGATTAGTAGGAGAATTTGAAGTGAAATTGGATGAAAAAGGCCGATTTCTTTTGCCTTCCGGATTACGGAAGCAACTTCCTCCTGCGTCCCAGCGAGATTTCATGTTGAACAAAGGATTTGAAGACTGTTTGACGCTTTACCCGCTTACCGATTGGGAGCAAATAAGCGCGAAACTTTCTAAATTGAATTTGTTTAAACCGCAAAATCGTATGTTCTATCGTTTGTTCCATCAAGGGGCAAAACAATTGGCATTAGATAACGCGGGACGTTTATTAATTCCAATCGCTCATATGGAGCGCGTGGGATTAGTTTCTGAAGTGATGCTTATCGCATACAACGACAGAATTGAAATCTGGGACAAATCCAAATACTTCAATATGATTGAAGGAAACATGGCTGATTTCGCTGATTTGGCGGATGAAGTAATGGGTGATTTGGACAATGGAGAATAATACTAACTATCACATACCGGTTCTTTTTCAAGAAAGCATAGATGCCTTGGTTATTAAACCTAACGGTACGTATGTCGATGTGACTTTTGGCGGGGGTGGACACGCACGTGCCATCTTTGAACAATTAAATCCGGAGGGTAAACTCATTGTCTTTGATCAAGATTCCGACGCGAAGAAAAATGCGTGGGAAGCTCCAAACTTTCATTTTGTCGCAGCGAATTTTGCGTTCCTTAAAAATCACTTGCAGTTATTACGCGTGAATCACGTGGATGGCATCCTTGCTGATTTAGGCGTTTCGTCTCATCAATTCGATACAGGAGAACGTGGATTCTCAATACGTGAAAGCGCACCTTTAGATATGCGCATGAATCAACAGTCGGGTAAGTCAGCCTTTCATGTGGTAAACGAATACGAAGAACACGAGCTCATTCGCATCTTTAGAAATTACGGCGAATTGAAAAATGCCAGAGGAATTGCTTCGGAAATCATCCGAAAAAGAGCAGATGGTGTAATTGCAACAACAGGTGATTTAATGCACATGTTAAAACGTTTCGCTCCGAAATTTAAGGATCATAAATTCTATGCCCAAGTATTTCAAGCCATTCGCATAGAGGTAAATCAAGAATTACAGGTTTTAGAAGATATGTTGACTCAAGCTGCGGACGTTTTAGCGCCTGGCGGAAGGTTAGTAGTGATCTCCTATCACTCATTAGAGGATCGTCCAGTGAAAAACTTCATGAAACGTGGTTCTTTCTCCGGTGAAATTGAAAAAGACTTTTTTGGCAATGTTCAAAAACCTTTAACGGAAATCGTTCGACACCCTATAGTTTCCTCTGATGAAGAGAATGAACGAAATCCACGAGCACGTAGCGCGAAACTTAGAATTGCAGAGAAGAATGCATGAAGATGAATACATAACAGGCGCGAAAGCACCAAAGTCGGAAAAGCCGAAGCCTTCGAAAAGCGAAAAAAGCACATCGAAAGCATCTGCCTTTACCCAAATATTGAATGGCGACTTTCTCACGAAAGAATTTGTCTTGAATAATTTGAATTACATATTCTTCATCATGTTTCTACTGATTCTACTCGTAGCGAAAGGATATTACGGGAAACAAGTGAATAAAGACTTGGATAACGCCCAAAAAGAATTAGATCAAAATGCCGCAGAATACATTGAGGCAAAAGCAAGACTCGAATTGAGAACGAGAAGATACAAGCTAGCAGAAAAGTTAGAGTCAAGAGAAATAAAGGAAACAAAAAACGCAACGAAAGTCATTCGTTTGAAACGAAAAAACAATGAGTAAGGACTTGGATAAAAAATTCTTGAAACATCGTGCCTATACGATTTACTTCACATTTGTGTTTTTAATACTTGTGGTGCTTTACACGACCATCTCTTTGCAGCTCGAGGGAAGAGAATCGCTGTTTGGTTCTGTTGATAAGAAATTACCTGTTCAAACAGTGAAAAGGGTTCCTAGAATGGGAGAGATTCTAGACATGAATGGAATTCCACTTGTTACTTCCGTTACTTTTTACGACATCCACATGGATGCAACTGTAGTAGACCAAAAGTTATTCGACGCAGAAATAGCTGGATTAACAGCTGGATTGCATCGCATGTATCCCGAAAAGTCTGCGCGTGAATATGAAAACGAAATCCGCAGTGCACGTGAACGCAAATCACGTTACCTCTTAATTCGTAAACGCGTTACAAACGACGAGCGAAAAATGTTAAACAAGTTACCCATCTTCAAAGAAGGTCAAATGAAGGGCGGAATCATTGATAATGAGGAAACTATTTTACGTAAAAAACCATACGGTAACATGTTAAGTAGGACCCTTGGTTATTACAAATTTGATAAAAAAGAATACAAAGTTGGGATTGAAGGTGCTTTTCATCATTACTTGAAAGGGGAAGATGGAATCGAACTTGAACAACGCATTTCATCCGGTTGGAAAAAAACCGGTAAAATCATTAAGGATGCTGTAGAGGGCGCAACGGTTATTACTTCGATTGATAAGGAAATTCAAGAAGTAGCACATTCTGAACTAGAAAAGCAAATGATTTACATGAACGCTCAAGAGGGTTGTGTCATTGTGATGGATGTAAAAACAGGCTTCGTTCGTGCGATTGCGAATTTGTCAAAGCAAGAAAAGGGAGGATACGCCGAATCATACAATTTCGCCATCGGGAATGCAGAAGTCCCAGGGTCTACGTATAAATTGGCATCGGTAATGGCTGGACTTGAAGATAAAAAGTTTAAGATTACGGACAAAGTTAATGCGAGTGGAAGGTATTCCATCGCTGGTGGGAAATTATCTGATTCCAACCATGGAATGGGTTATGGCACAATTACCATTAAAAAAGCATTTGAGAAATCCTCGAATGTTATTGCTCAAATTTGTTACAAAGCCTACCGTTCAGAACCTGAAAAATTTATTGAACGCTTAGCGACTTTTGGCTTGACTGAAAAGTTGGGAATCGATATAGAAGGTGAGAAAAAACCATTTGTTCGTAAACCAGGGATGACTGGCTGGTCTGCAATGTCCATTCCATGGATGTCTATCGGATACGAGTTAAAACAATCTCCAATTCAAACACTGGCTTTTTATAACGCTGTCGCAAATAACGGGACACTAGTTCGACCACAGTTTGTGCAACAAATTAAGCGATCAGGGAACGTCATTAAAACGTATAAACCTATCATCATTAAAGATCAAATCTGTTCTAAAAGCACTCTTGCAATCATGAGATCTTGTTTAGAAGGTGTAATGACAAATGGTACAGGGCGGGATTTGAAAAGTTCCTTTTTTACTATTGCAGGTAAGACGGGAACCGCGAAACTTTTGGGCGACAACAAAAAATTTAATGACGAGAAAATGAGTTTTTACCAAGCTTCTTTTGTCGGTTATTTCCCTGCAAACAAACCAATCTACTCTTGTATTGTGGTTATTTCGAAACCAAAGAGAGAGTATTACGGAGCACGTGTGTCAGGAACTGTTTTCGCTGAAATCGCTAATAAAGTTTATGCGTCTGCTTTGCAATATCACAAGGCTGTGAATTCAAAACGTGCCACTAAATCACCGGACCTTCCAAAAGTGAAAGCAGCAGCAAGCCGTGATGTTACTCAAATATTAAAGTCATTCAATTTACGATACCAATTGAATAACGATAACGAGTGGATTCAGTCTGATACATTAAAAGGTTCAATTCACATTAATGCAAAGAAAATTCATAAAAAATTAGTGCCAGACGTCACTGGACTAACGGCGAAGGATGCGGTATATCTCTTGGAATCTGCTGGATTAATCGTTCAAATGTCCGGTAAAGGAGTGGTGAAATCTCAATCTGTTCCTGCTGGAAATCCATTGGTAAAAGGTCAATTAATTAAAATTTCTTTAAAATAACATGCAAGTACTTTCCACCCTTCTTAAGAATAGTTCCTTTGAAGTTCTTCAAGGAAATCTTGCTATGGAAATTTCTTCCTTGACGTTTGATTCAAGAAGTGCAAAGGAAAGAAGTCTGTTTATTGCTATAGTTGGAACGCTTAATGACGGACATCAATTTGTTCAATCTGCATATGAATTAGGTTGCCGAGCTTTTGTGGTAGAAAAAAATGTAAGTCTTCCATCGGATGCGACTATTATTCTTGTCTCAAAAACAGATACAGCACTTGCGGAGTTAGCGTGTGCATTTTATGGCAATCCATCGCAGGAATTAAAATTAGTTGGAATCACTGGCACGAATGGAAAAACCACGACGACGACCTTGCTTTATGATTTATTTATGAGTCTAGGTCATAAAAGTGGATTGATTTCTACCGTTGTGAACAAAATTGGTTCTAAGACAAGTCCTTCGACACATACAACGCCAGATCCCATTCGCTTAAATGCGTTGTTGCGTGAAATGGTGGAACAAGGTTGTGCGTATTGTTTCATGGAGGTGAGTTCACATGCCATCCATCAACAAAGAATCCACGGGATTTCATATACTGGTGCCGTTTTTACGAATATCACGCACGATCACCTGGATTACCACAAAACATTTGCAGAATACATTCGTGTGAAAAAGCAGTTTTTTGATGGATTGGATGTCAATTCCTTCTCACTTATAAATGGTGATGACCGAAATGGATCGGTTATGTTGCAAAATACAAAAGCCGAGAAAAGAAGCTTTGCATTAAAAACACCAGCGGATTTTAAAGGCAAAGTCTTGGAAAACGAAATTTCAGGATTAACCTTGACCATCAATGGTATTGAACTTTGTTCTCGCTTGGTCGGTGAGTTTAATGCACTCAATCTTTTGGCTGTGTATGGTGTAAGTACGCTACTTGGATTAGATTCATTTGATGTTCTCAGGGGCATGAGCAATTTGGGCTCTGTTGAAGGGAGATTCCAATACCTAAGAAGTCAAGGCGGGATAACAGCAATCATCGATTATGCTCACACACCAGATGCGTTAGAAAACGTGTTAAATACAATTGCTGCCATTCGAAAGGATGGACAAAAAGTCATTTCAGTTGTCGGTTGTGGTGGAGATCGAGATAGAGAAAAACGTCCAGTGATGGCCAGTATCGCAGCGAAAAAAAGTCAGCAAGTGATTTTAACTTCTGATAACCCACGCACCGAAGATCCTCAATCAATCCTGAAAGATATGGAAGCTGGACTTTCAACGGATGGAAGTCAAAACGCTCTTACAATCGTCGATCGCGCTCAAGCCATCAAAACAGCCATCATGCTCGCGCAAGAAGGAGATATTGTTCTAATCGCAGGCAAAGGACATGAAAAATACCAAGAAATCAACGGAGTGAAGTATGACTTTGATGATTTTAAACTGACAGAAGAATTTTTTAACCATTTGAAAAAATAATCAGATGCTATACTACTTATTTGACTACCTCGATTCTTTAGATTTCCCCGGAGCAGGATTGTTCCAGTACATTTCGTTTAGAGCAGGACTAGCCTTGATTTTCTCACTGATCGTATCCATTGTTATCGGAAAGAAAATCATTAACAAACTGCGTCAGCAACAAATTGGCGAAACGGTTCGCGATTTAGGTCTAGCCGGACAAATTGAAAAATCGGGAACACCAACGATGGGCGGAATCATCATTCTTGCAGCCATTTTGATCCCGGTTCTTTTATTCGCGAAGCTTCATAACATCTATGTAATCACCATGATTCTTGCTACAATTTGGCTCGGACTAATTGGATTCCTAGATGATTACATCAAAGTATTTAAAAAGAACAAAGAAGGATTAAAAGGAACATTTAAAGTAATTGGTCAAATTGGAGTTGGTTTAATCGTTGGATGTATTTTATACTTCTCGGATGATGTGGTTGTTCACAAACGTGTTTCAGCTACGTACCAATTGCAACAGGATGAACAATTCGTGACGCATTTACACGTGCAAAATCAAGGTGAACATTTCAAATGGATCAAGACCGATGATATGACGACCACGATTCCATTCATCCGCGGGAATGAATTTAACTACAATTGGTTGATCGGTGACTTGCATAAATCTTACGGTTGGTTGCTTTTCATTCCAATAGTCATTTTTATCGTCATTGCCGTTTCAAATGGTGCTAATATGACGGACGGCCTCGATGGGCTTGCAACAGGAACTTCCGCCATTGTGGGTATGGCTTTAGCCATACTTGCCTATATCAGTTCACATGCGAATTTTGCTGATTACCTCGGTGTTATGTACATTCCAAATGCAGAGGAATTGGTGATTTTCATTGCTGCCTTTGTGGGAGCCTGTATCGGTTTTTTATGGTACAATTCTTTTCCAGCTCAAGTGTTCATGGGGGACACTGGAAGCTTAGCACTTGGTGGAATCATTGCGGTATTCGCAATCGCTATCCGCAAGGAATTATTAATACCTGTTTTGTGTGGAATTTTTCTAATAGAGAACCTATCCGTCATCATGCAGGTTGGGTACTTTAAGTTTACTAAAAAACGCTTCGGTGAGGGTCGTAGAATATTCTTAATGGCTCCTTTACATCACCATTATCAGAAAAAAGGAATCCATGAAGCGAAGATTGTTTCACGTTTCTGGATCGTCGCTGTGTTACTAGCAGTTGTCACCATTGTAACCCTAAAATTAAGATAGAAGTGAACGGTCAAAATAAAAATATGGTCATTCTTGGCGCTGGTGAATCCGGTGTTGGCGCAGCTGTGTTGGCTGTCCAAAAAGGATGGAATGTTTTTGTTTCTGATTTTTCAGTGATTAAAGGTGTTTTTCAGAATGAATTAAATAAACTCAATGTAGAATGGGAACAAGAGAAACATTCTATGGAGCGAATTTTAAGTGCTGATTTAATTATAAAATCTCCGGGAATTCCTGAAAAAACACCCGTCATGAAGGCCATTCGTGAAAAGGGAATAAAAGTTATTTCGGAAATTGAATTTGGAGGATACTATTCGACGGGTAAAACAATTTGTATTACCGGAAGTAATGGCAAAACCACTACATCAATGTTAACACATCACATTCTGAAAAAAGCAGGTTTAGATGTTGGATTAGCAGGAAATGTTGGATACAGCTTTGCGAAACAAGTGGCGGAAGGCGACCATGAGTGGTACGTGATTGAATTGAGTTCTTTTCAACTCGATGATATGCATGATTTTCATGCCAATATTTCTGTTCTGACGAACATCACACCCGATCATTTAGATCGATACGATTACGACATGCAAAATTACGTGAACTCGAAATTTCGCATTGTTCAAAATCAAACAAACGAAGATTGGTTCATCTACAATGCGGATGACACCCTTATTTCAAGTGAAATGAAAAAAAGAAATCCTCCAGTAAATCTTGCTCCCTTCTCTTTGAAGGAAGAACAAAATCCTGGAGCATATGCAATAGACAAACAACTAATAATCAATATAAACCAACAATTCGCCATGTCAATACATGAATTAGCTTTAAAGGGTAAGCACAATACCCAAAACGCTCTTGCCGCAGGGATCGCAGCAAGATTAGTAGAAATCCGTAAGGATATTGTTCGCGAAAGTTTAGAGGACTTTACGAATGTGGAACACCGTTTGGAGTTCGTTGCAAAAGTGAATGGAATCGAGTTTATTAACGATTCGAAAGCAACGAATATCAATTCTGCGTGGTTTGCTTTGGAAAGCATGGAAAATCCAACCGTTTGGATTGTAGGTGGAGTTGATAAAGGAAATGATTATGCTGAATTGACACAACTTGTGCGCGATAAAGTGAAAGCAATCGTTTGCTTGGGCGAGGATAATCATAAAATTATTGAAGCATTCTCTGGAGTTGTGGAAACGATTGTTGAAGCAAAATCAGCAATGGAAGCAGTTGCTTTTGGTTACCGCTTGGCTAAAAAAGACGAAACGGTTTTGCTTTCTCCTGCTTGTGCAAGTTTTGATTTATTCGAAAACTACGAAGACAGAGGAAATCAGTTTAAGCAAGCGGTCCGAATGTTATAATTTATCAGGGAGAGAATGCAGGATAAACACAGTCATATTGAATCCATTTCAACCAATGAATTTTCACGTAAAGTCGAGAATTCAAGCATGCGTGCACATGGAAAATTGAAAGGAATTGATGTGTTTACATGGATGCAGCCCGAGCAAAATGCGCTGGTTAATTTTATCAATTCAATCCCTACTGAAATCATTTGGGTTGGGAATCCTGCAGAAATCGAAGCTGTCTTAAGTTCCAATCCACTTTTTTCAAGAAAGTTTCAAAGCATTTTTTCATTCGGAGAGAATCGAACTGGTTTTATGTTGGAAAACGAGTTTGCTGACATCCAAGATGTGCTGAACGGACTAATGACAGAATTAAAATCACCGGGAACCTTGCTGTTTACCTGTACGGAAAACGATAGTGAATATGTTTCCTTGAAAATTGCAGCTTACCTAAATTTGGTTCAATTGCTATGAGAGATTATTTAAAATACCTGAAAGGCGATCCTGTTATTTGGATAATTACCATCCTCATGATGTCTTTTTCTCTTGTGACTGTTTATAGTTTTGTTCCAATTTTGGTGAAAATCGATGGTGGATCACCGTTTCAATACCTATTAAAACATTTAATCTACGTGGTACTTGGCTTCGCTTCCATGTTTGCCATTCACCGCGTCAACTCAAAATACATTAGTCAATTAGCAAAATTCTCCTATTACGTCGCCATCGCATTGTTAGTGTTTACCTTGTTTTTTGGAACAGAGGTCAATGGTGCCGGACGGTGGATTCGAATTCCGTTTGTGAAACTTACCTTTCAATCCTCGGATTTCGCCAAATTGGCTTTGATTATCTATGTCAGTAGAATCCTAGTTAAAAAGAAAGATAAGTTATCAAGTTGGAAAGATGGAATTCTTCCCTTGATGATTCCAATTGTGGTTATCTGTTCCTTGATTTTAAAAGATAACTTCTCAACATCAGCCATGTTATTCATGTTGTGTATGGCAATGTTATACATAGGACGTGTTCCTTGGGGGAAATTATTAACCATGGGCGGAGCTGGAATTCTTATGATTACACTAGCAGTGGTTTTCCATATGTCCTTTCCGGAAGTAGGACTCTTGCCGCGATTCGACACCTGGAAAAACCGCCTAACAAATCGCATGGATAGCGATTCTCAGGATATCAAAACCGCTCAAGCGAATGCACAAGCAAAAAATGCGCAATTAGCGATTCATGTGGGTTCTTTTTTCGGACAGGGAGTGGGTGACGGAAAATTGAAAGAATACCTTCCGGAAGCGTATGCCGATTTTTATTACGCAACGTTCGTGGAAGAATTTGGCTTCTTAATGGCAGCGTTTTTAGCTCTTTTGTATATGATTTTGTTATTTAGAATCATCAAAATCGCCTTAAAAACAACAGACCTTTTTCAATCGTATGTTTCACTCGGAATTGGCATTCATCTCTTGACACAGGCAAGTATCAACATGTTGGTCTGTACAGGTGTCTTTCCAGTAACAGGTCAAAACATGCCGTTTTTAGCAATGGGTGGATCCGCATTAATTATGGCTTGCGTTTCGATTGGGGTAATACAAGCCTTTGCAAAAGATTTAGAAAAAGATAAAGAAGAAGCTTCCTTTGAGCAAGCATAAATAGAAAGATTCATGAGTATTCAACGGGTAATAATTTCTGGTGGTGGTACAGGGGGGCATATTTTCCCAGCAGTAGCTATTGCGGATGAAATCAAACGAAGAAATCCATCTGCTGCCATTCTTTTTGTTGGAGCAATTGGAAAGATGGAAATGGAAAAAGTTCCACAAGCTGGATATGAAATTGTTGGACTTCCAATTGCTGGATTCCAACGAAAATTAACTTTATCAAACTTTTTGTTGCCATTTAAGATTTTAAAAAGTTTATTACTTGCTCGAACAATCGTTAAAAAATTTAATCCGCAATTGGTGATTGGTGTGGGTGGTTACGCAAGTGGACCAACTCTGCAAATGGCAAATCTTTTGGGAATACCGACCTTGATCCAAGAACAAAATTCCTACCCAGGAAAAACAAATAAATTATTAGCGAAAAAAGCAGCAAAGATCTGTACCGCATACAGTGGTATGGAACAGTTTTTTCCGCCTTCGAAAATCATTCAAACGGGTAATCCAGTAAGGAATTTGGTGTCACAACATTTCGAATTAATCGCTGAGGCACATTCTTTTTTTAAGCTAAATCCATCAAAGAAAACGATTCTAATCATTGGAGGCAGTTTAGGTGCGCGTACACTTAATGAAAGTGTATTGCATCATGTTTCTTTAATTGGTTCTTCGAATGTCCAAATTATTTGGCAATGTGGGAAAAATTACCTCTCGCAAATAGAAGCGAACTTCGAAGATTCATGGAAAGAGAACATTCAAGTTCATGCGTTTATGCAACGTATGGATTTAGCGTATGCGGCCGCAGATGTCGTTATTTCTCGTGCGGGAGCCTTATCTGTTTCAGAACTCACATTAATTGGAAAACCATGTGTATTGGTTCCTTCACCGAATGTTGCGGAAGACCATCAAACAAAAAATGCAATGGCATTGGTGCGTGAAGATGCTGCTGTACTCATCCGAGATCACGAAGCAAAAGAAACCTTGATTTCTAGCACAATCGATTTACTTGAGAATTCAGAGCGCTGTGATCAATTAAGAAGTGCCATTTCACGTTTGGCTAAACCAAATGCATGCAGCGAAATTGTCGATGTATGTGAATCAATTATTTAAAAAAAATGCAGCAATTCATCCACTATATAAATGTGTATTTCATCGGTATCGGTGGTATTGGAATGTCGGCATTAGCGCGCTATTTCAAACAGAATGGATTGAATGTCGGGGGCTATGATAAAACACCATCACCATTGACAAAACAATTGGAAAACGAAGGGTGTTTGATTCATTTTGATGACTTGGGAGATCAAGTCCCAGAAACGTTCACAAATAAAAATGATACCCTTGTTGTTTATACTCCAGCGATTAAGCAATTGGATGAAATCAACTTCTTCAAACAACATGGATTTACATTGTTGAAGCGGGCAGAGGTTCTTGGTATGTTGACACGGCAGTCAAAAGGATTGTGCGTTGCTGGAACACATGGTAAAACAACAACGAGCAGCATGCTGGCGTTTATGCTCGATCAATCAAGTTGGAAGTGTAACGCTTTCCTTGGCGGAATTGCCACGAACTTTCAATCTAATTTAGTTTTAAGCCAAGACAGTTCCTACACGGTGATTGAAGCGGACGAATTTGATCGGTCGTTTTTGCATTTGTCTCCATTTGCCTCTATCATCACTTCCGTTGATCCAGACCACTTGGATATCTATGGAACTGCTGAACAGTTTAAAGAGGGATTTCGTCAATTCGCAATGAAATTGGACCCGAAAGGAATCTGCATGCAAAAGGAAGGACTCAATTTACCAACCTTAGGAACTAGCTTTACGTATGCCGTAGAGTCGGAAAGCGCCGATTATTCTGTATGCAATATTCAATGGAAGAATGGATTCCTTTGTGGAAATGTCAGGTTAAAAAACACGTGGTGGCGCGAAGTAGAGTTTGGATTGCCAGGAATTCATAACGCCGAAAATGCATTGGCCTGTTTAGGTCTATTGCATGAATTGGGAATGGATGAAGTTCAAATTCGAACAGGAATAAAGGATTTTCTTGGGGTCAAACGTCGCTTTGAATACATCATTCGGACAGAAAATCTTGTTTATGTAGACGATTACGCACATCATCCAAAGGAAATAAACGCCTTAATTGGCTCGATACGCCTTTTGTATCCAGGAAAGAAAATTATGGGCATCTTTCAACCACACCTATTTTCAAGAACCAAAGATTTTGTGGAAGATTTTGCAAAAGAGCTTTCTGAATTAGACGAATTAATTCTTTTGCCAATCTATCCAGCACGAGAAGAACCGATTCAAGGAGTCACGAGTGAATGGTTGCTTTCCATGTGTAAGAACGAGAAAAAATCAATTAAAAGACCAAGTGAGGTACTGTCCTATTTAAGCAATTATTCCGATGGTATTCTATTGACTATTGGCGCGGGTGATATTGATCGCATTGTACCTTCCCTGAAAGAATTATTAACAATAAATCTTGCTGATTGACATGAAAAAATGGATGAAAATTAGTTTATGGATTATTGTCGCGGCAAGTGTGCTTACCATTTTGGTTTTCGCGAATAAAGCCGAAGCGGGAAAGAAATACGATAAACCAGAAATTTCCATTCATGTGAATGGAGATCGTGATGTTTTTCTAACGGAGGAAGAACTCATTGACCGCTTGGAACTACATCGCCTTATTCAAGAAAACGATCAAGTTGAGAAACTCAATATTCGCAAAATGGAATACGTGATTTCACTAATGCCGGAAGTGAAGAATGTGGATGTCTTTAAACCCATTGGAAATCAATGGAATATTCGACTTAATCTTCGCAAACCCATTGCTCGAATCTTTAATAAATATGGACAAAGTTTTTACATGGATGAAGACGGATTTTTGATGAATCGATCTAGTTTACACACAGCACGTGTACTCGTGTTTTCTGGCGCAATTAAGGATCGTTTTTCGCCAAACTCGCTCACTGAAATTATTAACAACGATTCCTTGAAAAGTATTCGAAATTTAGATGATATCTATCGAATTTCAAATTATGTTTGTAATGATCCAATATTGCATAAAATGATTGGTCAAGTTTACCGCGAAAAGAACGGTGATTTTGTACTAATTCCTATTGTAGGCGATCAAAAAATCATTCTCGGAACAGCCAATTCGGATGAAGATGTGAAAGATAAGTTTGATCGTATTTTGGAATTTTACAAAGAAGCCATGCCTTACGAAGGTTGGAATAAGTATAGCGAAATAAGTGTAAAGTATGAAGGACAAATCGTTTGTAGAAAAAGAGCCAACTAGCGAAGTAAAGCGTAGTAAAGTTGTTGTTGGTCTCGATATTGGGACAACAAAAATCGCTTGTTTCGTTGGGCGCAAAAACGAACATAATAAAATTGAAATCATTGCCTTAGGGAAAAGTGAATCCCTTGGTGTGATGCGTGGTGTAGTTTCCAATATAGAACGTACGGTTCAATCCATTAATGCAGCTGTCGAATTGACTCAAGCTTCCGTTGATGGAGATTTGAGAGTGAAAAACGTGAATGTTGGTATTGCTGGTCAACACATTAGCAGTATTCAGCACAGAGGTATGATTATACGTCGTGATGCGCAAGGAGAAATAACGCAAACTGATATCGATGCTTTGGTTGACGACATGTATCAGTTGGTGATGGTTCCCGGAGAAGAAATTATTACGGTTATTCCACAAGAATACATCGTAGATAATGAACCGGAGATTAAAGATCCAATTGGAATGGGTGGTGTGCGTTTGGAGGCAAATTTCCACATTATTACTGGTCAAGTGAATAATGTAAAGAACATCAAACGTTGTGTTGATCGTGCTGGTTTGAACGTAAAAGAAATTATCTTGGAACCAATTGCATCTGCTGAAGCAGTGTTAAGTGACGAAGAGAAAGAGGCTGGAGTTGTTTTAGTCGATATAGGTGGTGGTACAACAGATGTGGCCATTTTCCAAGACGGATTAATTCGTCATACGGCCGTGATTCCATTTGGCGGAAATGTCATTACGGAAGACATCAAAGAAGGATGTCGCATCATGCAGCGACATGCTGAATCGTTGAAAGTGAGATTTGGTAGCGCATTGGCTTCTGAAAGCAAAGAAAACGAAGTGGTGTGTATACCAGGTTTACGTGGACGCGATCCAAAGGAAATTACGCTTAAGAACTTAGCAAGTATCATTCAAGCGCGAATGGAAGAGATCATCGAATTGGTCAACTTTGAAATTAAAAGTTCTGGTTATTCTAAAAAGATAATCGGTGGAATCGTTGTTACAGGTGGTGGAGCTCAATTGAAACACTTAACGCAGTTGTTTGAATACATGACAGGATTGGATACGCGTATCGGTTATCCAACAGAACATTTGGCAAACACAAATGATTTAGAAAAATTGGCGAGTCCAATGTTTTCAACGGGTATTGGATTGGTTTTGAAAGGATTCGAAGCTGCAGAGAAATCTGGATTGGATTTTGTGCAAAAAACAGAGGAAATACCTGTTGGAAAAGCTAAAGCAATTACGCACTCAAATCCGAAAAGAGATGGTGGATTTTTTGATAAAATCAGACAATCAGTAGGTGATTTTTTTGACGATAAAGATTAATAGAAAAATATAAAAGATATGGAATTTGACTTACCTAAAATGGGAGCAGCGGCAGTGAGCAACGCAAACTCAATTATCAAAGTTATTGGAGTTGGTGGCGGTGGATCAAATGCGGTAAATCACATGTTCTTGCAAGGAATTGTTGGGGTTGATTTTATTGTATGTAACACTGACCGACAAGCATTGGATATTTCCCCTGTACCACACAAAATTCAGCTAGGTCCAAACTTGACCGAAGGAAGAGGAGCAGGAATGATTCCTGAAATGGGAATGAATGCGGCAATTGAAAACATCGAAGAAATTCGTGAAATTCTTTCCAAAAACACGAAAATGGTGTTTGTTACGGCTGGAATGGGTGGTGGTACCGGAACAGGTGCAGCTCCTGTTATTGCGCAAGTAGCAAAAGACCTTGGAATATTAACTGTTGGTATTGTGACGGTTCCTTTTAATTTCGAAGGAAGAAAACGTCGCCAACAAGCGGAAGAAGGATTAGATAAAATGCGTCAAAATGTGGATACATTATTGATCATTAACAATGAGCGCTTGCGTGAATTTGGAAAAAACATGTCCCTTTCAAGTGCGTTTTCACATGCTGACAATGTATTAACGGTTGCAGCAAAAGGAATTGCAGAAGTAATTTCGGTTACAGGGACAATCAATGTGGATTTCAACGATGTAAATACGGTGCTTCGCAACAGTGGTCAAGCAATTATGGGAAGTGCAGTTGCGGAAGGTGAAGACCGCGCAATTGTTGCGGTGAAAGAAGCCTTGACTTCTCCTTTATTGAACGACAACGATATCAACGGTGCAAGCTATGTATTACTCAACATCACTTATGGTGATAAAGAAGTGATGATGGATGAAATCACCGAAATCACGGATTATATTCAAGATGCAGCAGGTGCAACTGCTGACGTCATTTGGGGACATGGTTTTGATGCCACTCTAGGTGATAAACTGAGCATCACATTAATAGCAACAGGCTTCTCTTCATCTCCAATCACGGGTTTTGAGAGAGCTCCAGAGCGCAAGATCGTCGCGCTGGAGGAAGATCAACGAAAAGAGATTGTTAGTCCGCTAGAATCTCCTGTTCAACACACAACGATCCAGAGTGAAATAAGTCAGGAGCCTTTCTTGAAAGCTGAAGATAGTGTGGATACAACAGCTGTAAGACCGGTAAATGTGATCGAAACGCCAATTGTTGAGCCAACTCGCTATGCATTGGAAGAACCAAGCGCTAGCGAACCAATCAGCTACCGCTTTGAAGAAACGACAAGTTCTGTCGCTGATATGCCAGCATTAGATGTAGAAGCGTCAGATTCAAATTTTCAAGAAAATGAAAATGCATTTACTTGGGACGTAATCGATGCAAGTTCAACGGTAGAAGCAAGTTCATTTGTTGAGGAAGAAGAAATTGTTTCTCAAACACCAATTCAACAAGTTTCTCAAGTTAAAGAACCAGAAACAATCGTGCGTCACATGTTGGAGGATGATACTGAACAACGCATCAGTATCGAACCTCTACAACGCATTCTTTCTCCAGAAGAACAGCAACGTAAATCACAGGAACGTGTTTCTCGTATTCAAGAATTTACAGCAAAGTTGAAAAAAGCGGAGGGAATTGTAGAATTTGAGAATGAACCGGCTTTTGTTCGTAGAAACATCAGTATCAATCATTCTACGCCTAGTGTAGAAGAGCGTTTTTCACGTTTCGGTTTGTCGCAAGATGAAGATGGACGAGTTGGATTGAGAACAAGCAATAATTTCTTACACGATAACGTAGACTAATGGGATTTACTGAAATAATCAACGAGGACATCAAAAAAGCAATGCTCGCTCGAGAAAAAGAAAAGTTAGCGGCGCTTAGAGATATTAAATCCAAATTACTGTTAGAAGCTACTTCAGGAAGTGGCGAGGTGAGCAATGAAGCGGGTATCAAAATCTGCATGAAGTTGCACAAACAGCGCATGGAGACGTATGAGTTATATATTGCTCAAAACCGTCAGGATCTAGCAGATGAAGAATTGTTTCAAGCAAAAATCATCGAAGCATACTTGCCGAAAATGATGAGTGAGGAAGAAGTAAGTGAAGAGGTAAAAGCTGCCATTCAATCTGTAGGTGCTCAAGGTCCACAAGATATGGGTAAAGTAATGGGTGTTCTTAGTGGAAAATTGGCTGGAAAGGCTGATGGAAAATTAATTGCCACTTTAGTAAAAGAGATGTTAGCGAATTAATAGATCAAACAACAAACAAAGAAAACGCATCATTGGTGCGTTTTCTTTGTTTATATCTCATAAAAAATGAAAGTTAAATTAGCTGAAACAATTCGAGCATATCATGTGAAGGGATGGTCACCTGCTACTTCAACGAATTATTCATTTAGGGAGAATGGTCAAATTTGGGTTTCCCGTTCTGGAGTGGATAAATCAACCTTCCAAGCAGAGGATTTTATTGCGATTGATGAAAATGGATGTGTTCAAGCGCCATACATCGGTGTGAAACCATCGGATGAAACAATGATTCATGTGCTTATCTATCGCCTTTTTCCTGAAGCTCAAGTTATTCTGCATAGCCATTCTAAAAATCCAGTATTGATTTCAATGAAAAATGATAAAGTTTTCACTGTAGGGAATTATGAATTACAGAAAGGATTTTCAGGAGTTACTACACACGACTGTACGCTTCAAATCCCAATTTTTGAAAACGCACAGGAAATGAGTTATTTTGAACAAATACTTCCTCAACGATTGTCGGAAATGAAGCAGCATTGTTTCATTATTCGTCAACATGGAACCTATGCCTGGGGAGAAAATTTGTTTTCAGCGAAACGACATTTGGAAACCTTGGATTATCTTTGTGAATGTGAATTAGAACAAATCTGATGGCAATTTTATCCATACCAAATAAACACGTTCAGTTGACGGATCCGCAAGAAATCAGGTCTTTCATGAACCAACGTGGAATTTTCTTTGATCAGTGGTTTTGTGCTACTGTATTTGATGATTCAGCAAGTTCAGAAGAAATACTTCAAGCCTATCATTCCGATCTTGATCCATTTATGAAAAGCGGGGGATATCAAACGGCAGATGTCATTTCCATCAATTCCTCTACGGAGAATTATGCGGCAATACGCGCAAAGTTTTTAGCGGAACATACGCATTCAGAGGATGAAATTAGGTTCTTCGTCGATGGACAAGGACTATTTTGGTTTCATCTTGAAAATGAAGAGGTTTTTAATTTATTGTGCGAGCGGGGTGATTTAATCTCTGTCCCTGCCGGAACAAAACATTGGTTTGATGCAGGTGAATTAAATCCATTTGTAAAAGCCATCCGTATTTTTATAGACATGTCTGGGTGGGTGCCTGAATACACCGGCTCTGGCAAAGAAAATGAGTTTTTAGCGTTTAATTTTCCAAATCGTGGATAATCAAATTAAGTATATTTTATGTGATATAGAAGGAACCACAACTTCTATCTCTTTTGTTGTGGATGAATTGTTCCCATATTTTAGAGAGCACATTCAAGTATTGCCTAAAATGGCACAAGTTAGTGAGGTGAAAGAATCTTTTGCTCAAGTCATCAAATTGGTAAAAGAGGAAGAAGGTAAAAGCATTACGACAACGGAAGAAGTCATCGCTTACCTCGACGAATGGAGTCGTGCGGATAGAAAGGTGACTCCTTTGAAAACCCTTCAAGGTTTTGTTTGGAAAAAAGCATATGAAGATGGAGACATCAAAGGACACGTGTACGATGATGTTCCTACCTGTTTCAATAAATGGAGAACGAATGGATTGAAAATTGGAATCTTTTCTTCCGGTTCCATTCATGCACAAAAATTATTATTTCAATTTAGTTGCTACGGTGATTTGAGTAAACACCTGTCGAATTACTTTGATACAAAGACAGGGGCAAAACGAGATTCAGAAACGTATAAAGCCATTGCTGAAATATTAGATTTAGAACCAAATCAAATACTGTTTTTATCGGACATCAAGGAGGAGTTAACAGCTGCTGATATGGTTGGTTATCAAACGATTCAACTTGTTCGACCTGGTACAACAGGAGATTGGAAAAATACAGCTGCTAATTTCAATGAAATCTAAGTATTGGAGTTAAAGTGAAAATCAAAGGCATAAAAAAAGCCGATCAAGAACTTGATCGGCTTTTCTATTTTAGTGTGTTATCTTAGTTATTCGTTGGTGCACCTGCGTTGTTTACTGGTGTTCCAACTTCTGGAGCTGGTCCAACTTCACCTTTGATACGAATCACCTTGTTAGGCTCGTTGATTGCATTTGAAGTGATGGTTACGTTTTTGTTGATTGGACCTGGACGGTTTGTATCGTATTTAACACGAATTACTCCTTTTGCTCCTGGTGCAATTGGTTCTTTCGGCCATTCAGGAACTGTACAACCACATGATCCTTTTGCATTTGAAATAATTAAAGGCTCGTCTCCTGTGTTTTTGAACTCAAAATTACAATATGGCTCACCACCGTATTTGATGTTTCCATAGTCATGCGTTTCTTTGCTGAATTCGATTTTAGCACCTTTCTCAATTTGTGCATTTACTGTGTTCATTCCCAATACTGCGATGAACATAATCCCAAGGGATAAAAATAAATTTTTCATAGTCGTTAATTTTATGAATCAAACTTACGGACGATTCTTTTGGTAAATTTTTATTTAACTAAATGTTAACAGATTTTAGTTTGGGCATACTCTGATGAAAAGACAGGTTGATTCCCTATTTTTTTAACCATCCTCTTTTTCGAAAGTATGCCAATAATCCAACTCCAAGTGCAAACATAATCCCAACAACAGTATAGTATCCATATGTATACTTTAATTCAGGCATGTGTTCAAAATTCATTCCGTACACGCCAACTATAAATGTTAAAGGAATAAATATGGCACTGACTACTGTTAAGACACGCATGATTTCATTCATTCGTTGTCCTTGAGCGGCGTAATATAGATTGGCCATTCCTTCTAAAATTTGTTTGTTGGCATCAATTTCCTCCAATACACTCAAGCAGGAGGATCGTAAACTCCGGAAATAATGAAGGTTGCTGCTTTGAATAAACGGACTCTCACTGTTTTCTAATTGGTTGGTGATATCCCGCATCGGCTGGGCAATTTTACGCAATTCGATGAGCTTGCGTTTTTCTAATTCGATACTCGTTAGAATGGATTTGTCCTGTACAATATGAAGCTTTGCATCAATCGATTCGATTTGAACAGAAATGTCCTCCAGAACTTCAAAGTAATTATCGATAATCGCTTCCAACATGCGAAACATTAAAAAATCACTGCCTTTTTTCCGAATTTTCCCTCTGTCTTTTTCAATCCGGTTTCTAACATCGGTAAAGTGATCAGAAGGTTTGTCCTGAAAGGAAATCAAGTAATTTGCTCCCATTAAAAAGGAGATTTGGTCTTGATGTAAATAGGTGTTTCCCACTTCCTTGGGTAATGCAGACATCACGTAAAACGACATGTATTTGCTATACTCCTCAATTTTAGGTCGTCGAACTTGGTGGTGAATGTTTTCAATGGATAATTTATCAATGCCTAGTTTCTGACATAAATGTTCGATCGATTCGGCATCCTCAATTCCATGAAAATTTAACCATGCCACATGATCTGCATCGAGTTCAGTCTCTAAAAATTCGTTGGCGAAATAGGCCGCTGTTTCTTGTTTTATGGAATAAAAAGTAGCATTGTACTTATAAAGTTGAACATTTGCCATAGTCTTGTTACTCTTTAGTCATCGTTTGATGCAACGCGCAACCTTCACACGTGGAATTCTTTTTGGAAAATTGTTTCCAAATCCTTCTTACTATGTAAAATAGAGAAAGTCCAAGCGCAAGGAAAATGATTAATAGCTGCATATCTGAACGAATTTAAGATTTATCCGCGAATTAAGAAAGGATGATGAAAGTCAACCAAGCAGTGAAGTAAGCCAATACACCCATAAAGGCGAGTTGAATGAGCGGCCATTTCCACGAATTCGTTTCGCGTTTTACGACAGCCATTGTTGCCATACATTGCATGGCGAATACATAAAATACCATTAAGGAAACACCACTTGCCAAAGTAAATACCGGAGACCCATCCGCTTTCACTTCGTTTCGCATTCTGTCAATTAACAACGTTTGCTTTCCGCCGTCATCTTGCACAGCATAAATAGTTGCCAATGATCCAACAAAAACTTCCCTAGCGGCAAACGAGGTAATCAATGAAATACCAATTTTCCAATCATATCCTAATGGAGCAATGATGGGTTCCATTCCTTTTCCTAGAATGCCAATGTAAGAATTGGAAAGTTTACATGCATCCATGGCAATCGTCTGTTCCTGTTTCGACATGGACTGATAAGCGCGCGTTTTACTAAGTCCGTGTGCTGCTCCATCCATATCTGGTCCAAAACTCGCAAGAAACCATAGTATAATGGAAATCGCTAAAATGATTTTTCCGGCATCAAGAATAAATATTTTCACCTTTTCAAGTACGTTGATGAACACATTTCCCCAGCGTGGATTCTTGTAGTCAGGTAGCTCTAACAAGAGAAATCCTTTTTCTTTTTGTTTGATGAACAACTTTAAAAGGAAAGAAACCAAAAGAGCAAATACAATTCCTAAACTGTATAATCCAAAGAGAACGATTCCTTGAAGGTTGATAAATCCAAATAAATACATTTTCGGAATCACCAAAGAAATGAGCAAGGTATACACGGGGATTCGTGCGCTACAACTCATAAATGGCGCAACTAGGATGGTAATGAGTCGTTCTTTCCAATTGGAAATCGTCCGTGTGGCCATAATTCCTGGTATCGCACATGCAACACTCGACATTAATGGAACGACACTTTTTCCGTTCAATCCAAAGGGACGCATCAGTCGGTCCATGATGAAGACCACGCGCGACAAATAACCGCTTTCCTCCAATATAGAAATGAAAAAGAAAAGCATGGCAATCTGAGGAACAAACACAACGACTCCCCCAATTCCTGGGATTATCCCTTGTGAAATTAAATCATTCACCATTCCCTCAGGAATTAAGTCACTACTCCAAATAGAAAAGTGTGAAAATAAATTGTCAATCCAATTCATCGGTGCATTTGCAAACGAAAAGATGAACTGAAAAATGACCATCAAGACAAGTGCAAAAATCAAGTATCCAAAAACAGGGTGAATTAAAATTCGATCAATTTTTCGAGAAAAGTTTTCTCCCTCCAATACTTTTGTCTCAACCACTTTTGTTAATGAAGTTTTAATTTTTTGAAGACGGTTTTCTGCTTCCAGTTTTTGGCATTGAACATCTTCGATTTCACATAAGTGAAACGAATCGAGAAACGGTTTGAATGTTAAATCTTTAACTTTAGTCGAATCGATGGCTTTCAGAATCCGATCCTTTCCAAGACCAACTCGTGCATTCGACTGAACGATGGGAACACCTGGAAACAATTTCTCTAATGCTTCGATGGAAATAGTAATGCCTTTTTTTTGTGCAAGGTCCCACATATTTAAAACCAAAACACAGGGAATTCCTAAATCAAAAACTTGAGTAAAGAAGAGTAAATTACGTTGCAAGTTACTCGCATCTACAACAAAGATAATTTGATCAGGGTGCTGAGAATGTTTCGTGTCAGATAGTACATCAAAAACAACTGTTTCCTCTTTAGAACGTGGATAAATACTATACGTTCCTGGAAAATCGATGAGTTCGTGTTGTACTTGATTGATTTGAATAAAACCACTGCGTTTGTCTACTGTAACACCCGGGAAATTCCCAACTTGCTGACGCAAACCTGTCAAGAGATTAAATACGGAGCTTTTACCTGTATTCGGGTTGCCGAGTAACGCAATTTTCATGGTTTGCAAACTTATTAATTTTGAGTCAAAGCATTACGCTTTTACTTCAATAAATTGCGCTTCCTCCAAACGAAGGGAAAGAACCGTTCCATTCAGTTCAATTGCAATAGGATCTCCAAATGGAGCCCGGAATAAGGTAGTGATTAGTTGTCCTGCAACCAGTCCCATTTCCGTTAACTTAGAGGAAATAGGTGAGTGGTCAACGGAAACAATTTCCACAACTTGACGCAATTCAACATGATTCAATGTATTCATCATGCGACAAAATTACATTCATTTTAGAAAAATAGGAATACCGCTTTTAGGGTATTTACCACTTATTTTAGCACAAATCGGGCTGTGTGTCTGGTCCGCTGTTGAAGGATGATTTCTTTTCCTTCCGTGACTTGCTCGATGGTTTGTTCATCGTAATGACGAATCGTCACCAAACTAAGGTTTTCGTTGTACTTCACTTCATAGTCATCTTGAAACAAAGCAAGAAGTTCATCTTTTTTCAATTTTTTCTGATCCGTTAATATCGAGAAACTTAAAGCTGAATTTTGCATGAGGTTAATTTTAACATTCATTGCAGAGAGTTTTCCGAAGATCACACTCAAATTTTCTTCAACAATAAATGAAAAATCTTTCGGTGTAAAGGAGTATAAGACTTGGTCAAATTTAAAAATATATGACGGAATCAAATGGTCATAACTCGAAGATGCTTGAATGGCCGTCCCATCTGCTTTCGGATCAAGAAATGATTTCACAAACAATGGAATGTTCCGATTTTGCAACGGTTGAATTGTTTTCGGATGGATGACACTTGCGCCATAATATGACAATTCAATTGCTTCTTTGAATGAAATCGCTTCTAATTTTTTCGTGTTCGAAAAGTATTTCGGATCAGCATTTAACATGCCCGGAACATCTTTCCAAATAGTAACGCTATCCGCCAGACCGCAATAAGCAAGAATGCCTGCCGTGTAATCAGAACCCTCTCGTCCTAAGGTGGTGGTGAATCCTTCGGGAGTATGACCCATGAATCCTTGTGTTAAAAGGATGTCTGCTTCGTCGAAAGCTGGTAACATTCTTTCTTTTACCAGCTGTTCCGTCTTCTTCCAATCCACTTTTCCTTCCTGATAGGTGTGATCGGTACGAATCAATTTCCTGGCATCCATCCATTTCACAGAAAAATCTTGATCGATTAAATAGGCACTAACAATTTGAGAGGACAATACTTCTCCTAGGGAAACAATTTGATCGTACTCAAAACTCTTATTCTCCGAAAAAACAGCTTCAAAACGCGTTCTTAATGATTCGAAAAGTTCCTCAATGGTTTGATAGATTTTAAAATGTCTTTCCGGAAACAATGCAGCCATGATGTCCATGTGAAAGGATTCTAATTCATCGACTAATCCAACAAATAATTTATGGTTTTTACTTTCCAATGCATCAACGATTTCTTCTAGTTTATTCGTTGATTTGCCCATCGCAGAAACAACGACAGTGAGTTTCTTTCCGGGATAAAGTGATAGAATGGAAGCAACATTTCGAATAGCATCGGCATCTTTCACGGATGCTCCTCCAAATTTAAAAACAAGCATTGGGTCTGATTTTAAGATAATTTTTCAGCAAGTAAATTCATTTCAATAGCAGGAGTTTTTCCTTCATACAAAATACGATAGACGGCATTTAAGATGGGCATATCAACGTCAAATTTCTTATTTATTTCGCTTAAACTATTCGTCGCATAATATCCTTCTGCAATCATATTCATCTCTAATTGTGCGGATTTAACAGAATATCCTTTTCCTATCATGAATCCGAAAGTTCGGTTACGGGAGAAATTAGAATAAGCGGTCACTAACAAATCTCCTAAATAGGCACTCGACTTGGTGTCTCGGTGAACTGGACTCACTACATCAATAAATCGTTCAATTTCTTGAATCGCATTCGAGATTAAAACAGCTTGAAAGTTGTCGCCGTATCCTACACCGTGACAAATTCCAGCGGCAAGGGCATATACGTTTTTTAATACGGCAGAAATTTCCGTTCCGAATAAGTCGTCGGATAGTGTGGTTTTAATGTAGCGACAAGACAACGCTTCAGCCATGTGTCCTGCAATGGATTGATCGCTACACGCAATTGTTAGGTAGGATAAGCGTTCAAGTGCAACTTCTTCTGCATGACACGGACCGCAAATAATCCCTATTTTTTCATAAGGAACACCAAGTGTTTTATGAATAAAACGAGCAGGAATGGCATTGAATTCTGGAATGATTCCTTTAACCGCAGAAAAAACGATTTTATCATGAAATAAATCATCCGAAATATGCGCGAAAGTTTCGGTTAAAAATGCAGATGGCGTAGCGATAATAACAACATCCGAAGATTGAATGATATCCGTTAAATCGGTTGAGACATGCAACCTAGATAAATTCAATTCAACAGATTGTAAATATTTTGGATTGTGTTTATACTGAAGGATGTGAGAAACAGATTCTTCGCCTCTCATCCACCAGTTTACTTTTTCTTGTGTGTTGCAGAGTAATTTTACAATGGCTGTTGCCCAGCTACCTCCGCCAATTACGGCAATTCGTTTAGATGTGTTCATCGCTGCAAAAATAGAAAAGTTTGATGGAAAAGATTGCCATTAATCGAACTAGTTCAAGTTGATGATGTCACCAGCTTGCAGCGCTTCTGAGAAAGCATCCCGCATTTTTTCCATTTTTAGGCGTGATTGAGGATCTCCTTCAATCGCTTGATTTTTTAGTTTGTAATAGGTGTCCAACGATTTTCCGAATAAATTTTGTTCCAGTTCACCCTTGATTTTCATTATTTTAGAATTGACACTTAACAAATAGGATTCGATTTCTCCTAAACGAACAAGTTCGTGTTGTTCCAGTGCTTCCTTCTTCAAAAGGGAATGGTATTTCGGTAACAATTGATGAAGCAATTCAATGAATCGCTCTAATTCTCTATCTAGTGCTCCTTGTTGTTCGTGAAAGTCTTCCATATGCTTTGCCTCTTACGATAAAAGTAAACAATATTATAATCCGAGTAACATTTTATTGTTTTCATTTTTCTTTCCTGAAATCCGATTAATTTTGATAAAAAAATCACCATGAAAACGAATCACGAAATTGACTATTACATCCACGGAGAAGAAATGCAATACGTTGAAATTGAACTTGATCCTCTAGAAACAGCCATTGCAGAAGCGGGAGCATTTATGTACATGAGTGATGGAATTAAAATGGAAACCATTTTCGGAGATGGTTCTGAACATCAGAATGGATTCATGGGAAAGTTATTTAATGCTGGAAAACGCTTACTAACGGGAGAGAGTCTATTTATGACCGCTTTTACACATGAAGGATTTGGAAAAGCAAAAGTTGCCTTTGCTTCACCTTATCCCGGAAAAATCATCCCGATTGATTTAGCGCAATACGATGGTAAAATCATTTGTCAGAAAGATGCCTTTTTGTGTGCGGCAAAAGGAGTGGCAATTGGGATTGAATTCCAAAGGAAATTGGGAACAGGTTTATTCGGTGGCGAAGGATTTATCATGCAGAAATTAGAAGGCGACGGAATGGCGTTTTGTCACGCTGGTGGACACGTGATGAAAAAAACCTTGAGTCCAGGTGAAGTTCTTCGCGTAGACACTGGATGTATTGTCGCGTACACCAAAAGCATTGATTACGATATTCAGTTTGTCGGAGGAGTAAAAAATACTTTATTCGGTGGTGAAGGAATGTTCTTCGCTACGCTGAAAGGTCCAGGAGAGGTATGGTTACAAACTTTGCCGATTTCACGATTGGCTTCACGTATTTTATCATACGGAGTAGGGCCACGTAAAGAGGAGGGAAGTATATTAGGAAGACTGGGCGTTTAACTAGCCTATTAGTTCAATGGAATCATCCTTGATGATGATTTTTTTCCATCGGTATAATTTTCCGATGGCTTGTTTGAACGTTTTTTTACTCATTCCTAATTGTGCTCTGATTTCTTCTGGTGAGGAGCTGTCACACAAGGGAAGAATTTTCACTTTCGTCAATTCATCCAAGATAAATTGGGATGCTTCGTCGTATTTTTCAAATGTAATCGGCTCGAGACGAATGTCTAATTTTCCATCCGGTCGAACAACACTAACATAACCTTTGGTTTCTTGTCCGCGCTCGAGAATCTTCGTTTGCTGATTCTTGAAAATCAAGCCTTCGTAGCGATTGTTCACAATCACATTTCGTCCGAGTTGACCTTCTTCGCAGATTAACAAATCAACAGCCTGACCCACCATTTCTTGGTCCTCACACAAGTCCAATACTTTGCGCACTTTCATGCTGCCAAAAAGACGATCCGTTTCAAAATCGTAACGTAAGGTGAATAAGTATTTCTCTTCTTGCTCCAATCGATGAAGTTGCTCACTGAAAGGGACAAGTAAGTCTTTGTCCAATCCCCAGTCAACAAAGGCACCATATGGATTGACATGAATCACTTCCAAGTACCGGCATTCACCCAATAAGATGTAGGGAACCTCTGTCGTGCAGACAATGCGGTTTTCAGAATCCTTCATCACAAAAACATCGACAATACTGCCTTCCTCGTGTTCAGGTAAAATGTATTTATTCGGCAATAAAACTTCGTTGTCTTGCAAGTCGATTAAGTATGCACCAGGAGGGGCAAAACGTTTAATCGTCAATTGATTGATTCTTCCTAATTGCATTAGTTTTTTGTGGTTTTTTTGTTTTTTTTGTCCCGATCATCTGTCATCATTTCAGGATTATGGTACCGTCTTCTTTTCAAACGCGACACTTTCGGAAAGTTTAAAACTTCTGGATTGCTCTGTTCTTGTTGGGGATCTTCCGTACGTGCTACATGTGTGCCATTCGATTCAACTTCGGAATCTTGCGGACTTATCCAATTGGCATTCATTCGGTTTTTCTCAACTTTTCCTGTTCTTGTATTTAAGGTGTAGAACGATTTGTCCTCCTTTCCCTCATCAGGATTTGTCATGATAACATCTTCTTGAAGCACCCAATTTTCCGCGTCGAAATCATAGCGGTATGCATCGTAACTCATATCAGGAATATAGTAGGAATAAACTCCTTCCAAAGCAGGTGATTCAGGGGACAAATGGTCAAAAACAATTCGGCTTTTTTTTGGGTCGAATCTCAAACTCATGTTCGAAAGATTTGAATATTCAAAGACCACTCGTTTTAAGGTTGTTCGGTTCGACTTAAAGACAGGACTACCAAATTTCGGGGTGTTACCTGAAAAGGTGAGCACATCGATTAACTTAAAGTTACTTCCGGTTGTTCCGCCATCCCATCCCACCAATAAATACTCTGTTTTACCGTGGTGTCCGAATGGAATTATCTTGTAATAAAGAGCTCCGTACCAATTTTTCGCATCAATAATTCCCTCCGGCTTAGGAGTGTAAGGATCGAGTTTATCGATTAATTCAGTAACTGTTACTTTTTCTTTCCCTTCTTCTTTTTTCAAAACAAATCCGCCGTAACTGTAAGAATAATCGGTGTATTCAATGTTCCAGTTGATGATCCGAACAAGTTTATCATCGCTATCTAATACAGCAACTGTTTTTAAAAGGGTAAATGGATACTCAAAAGCGCCATCCTTTTTAAGAAAGGCTTCCATCTCTTTTTTGAAAACACCGTTTAAACGGTCCATTTCTTCATCTGTTTTTGCACCGCGAAAAGTCAATAAATGTTCGTTTAAGGCTTCTTCCATACGCTGTAATTCCGTTTGAGCAAATCCCAACGAGGCGAAAAATGATAAAAGGAAAAGTGAAACGAGTTTCATACAAGGTTTATTAACGTTGAGAACCGTTTATTGTTACGCTTAAAGCGATTTTAAGCTTGTGATGGTTTCTTGTGGAGAAACAGAGTTGAAAACGAAACTTCCGGCAACAAGTGCATCCGCTCCGGCATCCGCAAGTTGTTTTCCTGTTTCTAAGTTTACGCCTCCGTCTACTTCAATGATAAAATGAGCGTTTTTCTTTGTTCTTAATTCGACCAAGGATTTAACTTTCTCAACACTGTTTTGAATGAATTTCTGCCCACCAAAACCAGGGTTTACGGACATAATTAAAACCAAATCCAATTCAGTAGCAATTTCTTCCAAAACACTCACGGGAGTATGCGGATTCAAGGCGACACCAGCCTTCATTCCTAATTCTTTAATGCGAGAAACAGTTCTGTGTAAATGTCTACATGCTTCGTAATGCACAGTAAGGATATCTGTTCCTGATTTCTTAAATTGCTCTAAAAAGTCATCTGGATTTTCAATCATGATGTGAACATCTAAGGTTTTATTTGTGTGCTTGCGAATGGCTTCGAGCACAGGAAAACCAAAAGAAATATTCGGCACAAAAACGCCATCCATTACGTCAATGTGCAACCAATCTGCTTGAGATTGATCCAACATCTCTGTGTCGCGTTGAATGTTACCAAAATCACAGGATAATACAGATGGTGAAACGATCATAATTTTTTTTGTACAAATTTAGGGATTATTTAGCTAGTGTGATTCAAGTAGTTTTTAGTTAAATGTGAGAGCCAAGCATGATTTCATTTCGTTAAAATCCATGAATGCGTAACAAAATCAATTTGATTACTTTCAAGACTAAACGGAATATCATTAACTTCGGTAGTTCGTTGAAAAGCAAAACGAAACTTTAAGATCCAATTATGTTGTTAATCATACTTATTGCGACCATCGTCGTTTCTCTTTGGGCAGATAAAAATTTGGAAGTGAAAGAGCGCATGTTGTTTATTCCTTATCGGATTAAGCACCAAAACGAGTACTATCGGTTTATTTCTCACGCATTCATTCATGCAGACTTTCCGCATTTAGCATTCAACATGATGACCTTATACTTCATGGGGGAATTCCTCTACATCGAATGGATGAATCTATATGGAAATGCCGGCATTGTCTATTTTTGCGTGTTGTATTTTGCTGGAATGATTGCAGCGACATTTTTACCCATGTTGAAACATCAAGACCAACCTGGATACCGCAGTTTAGGTGCCTCTGGAGCTGTCTCTGCGGTGTTATTCGCTGTCATCTTATGGAATCCAACATTATCGCTTTCTTTGATGTTTATTCCGATTCCAATCCCCGCATATGTGTTTGGTCCACTGTATTTAATTTTCGAATATTATTCCTTAAAAAAAGGCAATACAGGGATCGCACATGACGCACACATAGGCGGAGCAATTTTCGGGATTTTATTTGTGCTTATGTTGGATCCTTCCAAAGGAATGCAATTTGTAAATTTGTTTATATAATCGGTAAAAAAAGGAATAATGGCTTTACTATACATAAATAATAACGGCACAATTTTATCGAACGATGCCCCGACAATCCATCCTGGAAATCGCGGACATTTATATGGTGACGGTGTTTTTGAAAGCATTCGATTGATTAATGGTAAGCCATTAAACATGGAGAATCATGTAAAACGCATGTTAGATGGCGCTAAAGTCATCAAAATGAGAACCCCATCTTATTATACCACTGAATTTTTTGAGTCAAAAGTGTTGGAGCTTTGCACGCGGTCATCTATTATGGTAGGTGGACGCTGTCGCTTATCTTTAGACCGAGTATCCGGTGGGGCATATTTACCTGAATCCAATGAATGTACCTTCTACATTGAAGTTTATCCATATGATGTGAATCATTTTGAACTAAATGCGAAGGGACTTGAAGTGGACATTTATCAAGACATCAAGCTGGTGAAAAACTTTTTGTCGAATTACAAAACAAAATCAGGCTTGACTTACGTCATGGCAGCAATTTCAGCGCAGGAAAAAGGATTGGATGATTTGTTTTTGGTGAATGAACGCGGAAATATTTTAGAGACGTCATCTTGCAATATTTTCATTGTTAGTAATGGCGTTTTGTATACACCAGGATTAGAGGAAGGATGCTTGGCAGGAACCATGCGCATGCAAATCATCAACATCGCTTTGGCCAATGGAATCAAAGTATATGAGTGTTCCATACTCCCTCAAAATATTCTTGCAGCAGATGAGATTATAGTAACAAATGCGATTCGTGGAATCAATTGGATAGGCGGTTACCGCACAAAGCGTTTCCAAAACAATATGGCACGAAAATTAGTCGTATTGCTCAACGATCATTGGGAAAAACAATTGGGATTTTAATCCATAAACGTCAAGCGACTCAAATCGTTTGTTTCAAATTGAAATTCTTGAAAGCACTTTTGATTGACACAATCGTTGTTGATGAGGTCGTATGCTCGAATGAATTCGCTAGAAACTTTTAATTCCGACCAAGATTCACCTTTAATGGAATATTCCCACAATGAGGCTCCTTTTGGATAGCTTAACATACGAATCCGCAATTGTGCTTCTTCTCCGTATAAATCAAGTGTTAAGCGAAGTTCATGAGGATTGACTAATTCTTGTTTGCTAATCGAAAAGAAGGAGAAATCCGATGCGATTTCGATGAGATAGGAGTCTGAAATGAATTCGGGACGATTAGACATCCAATCACTTGGACCATAAACATAATATTGACCTTTATATTCATAAAGGGAATTCCAATAACGAGAAATGCTTCCAATCGATTTTTTTGGTGCACAAGCATTAGCTAATTCTGGGGAATTTTTAATGATTCCATTTTCTTTCATCCATTCCTCTGGATTTGGACAAAGCCAATCATATAGCTCGCATTGATGGTCCTTGGTTAGGTAGACACTTCCATAAGGAGTATGAGAAATAATGGAATCTCGGTGGCAGTGAAAGTCTGATTCCTTGAACTGTGCGACGCACAACAAGGTCTCCAAGAGAAAACAGAACAGTAGACAAACTTTCATCCTTGAGTTTTGAGTAAATCTAATAAAATCCTTAAGAATAGTTTTCAACAATCGAGAGAAATTGGTAGACAAATCCCTAACTTTAAAGTTCCTTTTTTAGACAGCCCATGTACCTGATTTTTGACACCGAAACCACTGGATTACCAAGAGATTATAACGCTCCAATTACGGATACATCGAATTGGCCACGTGTCGTGCAATTGGCATGGCAATTACATGAGGCAGACGGGACATTAGTCGAGCAAAAGGACTTTTTAATTCGTCCGGATGGATTCAATATTCCTTTTCAATCTGAGCAAATTCATGGGATTTCAACGGAATTAGCAAGTTTGGCTGGCGAAGATTTAGGTGATGTTTTATACTTGTTCAAAAAAGCACTCGAAAAGGCTGATTTCATCGTTGGACACAATGTGCGATTCGACATCAATGTGATGGGTTGCGAATATGTCCGCAACAATGAGGAGACACCGCTCACACTTCCAATTTTAGACACATGTACGGAGCGTACAGCTGAATTATGTCAGTTACCAGGTGGACGTGGTGGAAAATTTAAATTGCCCACGTTAACGGAACTTCATCATTTTCTTTTCCACGTTGGATTCAATGAGGCACACAACGCCACTGCGGATGTCGAGTCCACTACGCGTTGTTTCTTGGAGCTAATTCGTAAAGAACATTACACTTTAGAGCAACTTCTTCAAGAGCCGGGATATTTCGAATCATATAGAACGGCAAATCCTTCAGAGATTCAAACCATTGGATTGCAACACGTCAACTTAAAGGCGGAAAGTGATAAAATAAGAGGAGCACAAAAGGAAAAAGAGGTGGTGAAAGCCCCGATTTCTCCTGAATCCACGGAAAAATTATCTGGTGTTAAATTTGCGCATTTACATAACCATACACAATATTCTATTCTACAGTCGACAGCGGAAGTTGGACAATTGATTCAAATGGCCGCAAAGCACGGGCAGCAAGCAGTAGCATTAACAGATACAGGAAATATGATGGCTGCCTTTCATTTTGAAAAAGCGGCGAGCGGATATAATGCTAAAGTACGAGAAGAACGAAAATTAGCCGAGGAGAACGGAGAGCCATTCGATAAAGAAGAAATCATCCCCATCATTGGGTGTGAATTCAACGTCTGTCGAAACTTGTCAGACAAAAGTGTGAAGGATAATGGGTATCAAATTGTCTTACTCGCGAAGAATAAAAAAGGCTATCAGAACATCATTAAACTTGCATCGATTGCCTACACCAAAGGAATGTACTATGTTCCAAGAATCGATAAAGCGGCCATAGAACAGTACAAAGAGGATCTGATTGTTCTATCAGGAAATTTATACGGTGAAATCCCTAATTTGATTTTAAATGTAGGGGAGAAGCAAGCGGAAGAAGCTCTAGTTTGGTGGAAAGAGCAATTCGGAGAAGATTTTTACATCGAGTTAAGTCGTCACCAATTAGAGACAGAGGAGCGTGTGAATCCAATTTTGGTTCAATTGGCACGTAAACACGAGGTGAAAATTGTTGCAACAAACAATACGTATTACCTGAATCAAGGGGATTCTCAAGCGCACGATGTTTTATTGTGTGTGAAAGACAACGAATTGGTGGAAACGCCAAAAGGTAAAGGACGCGGATTTAGATATGGATTAGATAATGATCAGTATTATTTTAAGTCCACTGAGGAAATGGTGGAGCTCTTTTCAGATCTTCCGGAAGCCATTTTAAATGTTGAAGAAATCATCGAGAAATGTGAGCCTTATCCTTTGGCACGGGAAGTACTCTTGCCGGCCTTCGATATCCCAACAGAGTTTATTTCACCTGAGGATGCATTGGATGGAGGAAAGCGCGGAGAAAATGCCTTTTTACGTCACCTTACCTATGAAGGATCGAAAAAGCGGTACAAAGAAATAACACCGGAAATTCAAGAGCGAATTGATTTTGAATTAGCAACAATTGAGAAAACGGGATATCCAGGATACTTCTTGATTGTGCAAGATTTTTGTCACGCTGCACGAGCAATGAACGTGTCTGTCGGACCCGGACGTGGATCTGCAGCGGGATCTGCTGTGGCATATTGCATTCAGATCACCAATGTTGACCCCATCAAGTATGACCTGCTCTTTGAGCGTTTCTTGAATCCAGATCGTGTTTCTATGCCAGATATTGATATTGACTTTGATGATGAAGGTCGAGGACGTGTGATCGATTATGTGATAAATAAATACGGAGCAAATCAGGTAGCACAAATCATCACCTATGGTACGATGGCGGCAAAATCAGCAATTCGCGATACAGCTCGTGTGATGAATTTACCACTACCAGAAGCTGATCGATTAGCCAAATTAATTCCAGATATCTCACTGAAGAAATTGTTTTCTTTTTCGGAAACGGAATTAATCGATAAACTGAAGAATCAAGAAGCGGTTGCCAACGCAAAAGAACTGAGACGCATCGCTGCAGGTTCCGATTTACAGGGTCGTGTTTTACAGAAAGCCACAGAAATTGAAGGTTCCGTTAGAAATACTGGAATCCACGCATGTGGCGTTATTATTACCCCAGACGACTTGACCAATTTTGTTCCTGTTGCCACGGCAAAGGATTCAGAAATGGTCTGTACACAATACGATAACTCAGTGGCTGAATCTGCTGGATTATTGAAAATGGACTTTTTGGGATTGAAAACCTTGACGCTAATCAAGGATGCCGTTCGTTTAGTGAAGGAGAATAAAGGGATTGAATTAGATCCAGATGAATTCCCGATTGATGATGCATTAACCTATGGCTTGTTTCAGCGTGGTGAAACAGTTGGAATATTCCAATATGAGTCTCCGGGAATGCAGAAACACTTAAAGGAATTAAAACCGACCGCTTTTGCCGATTTAATTGCCATGAATGCCTTGTATCGTCCAGGTCCGATGGAATATATTCCTTCATACTGTAAACGCAAGCATGGCGAAGAGGAAATCATTTATGACTTAGATGATTGTGAAGAGTACTTAAAAGAAACTTACGGAATTACAGTTTATCAGGAGCAAGTAATGCTTCTGTCGCAAAAGTTAGCTGATTTTACCAAAGGTGAAGCGGATACATTGCGAAAAGCGATGGGTAAAAAGGACCGAAAGGTACTAGATAAAATGAAGCCGACGTTTATTGAACGCGCAAGTGGAAAAGGACACAAATCCGAAACGTTGGAAAAAATCTGGAAGGACTGGGAAGCATTTGCTTCGTATGCCTTCAATAAATCGCACTCGACATGCTATGCATGGATTGCTTACCAAACAGCTTACTTAAAGGCAAATTACCCAGCGGAATACATGGCTTCAGTTTTGAGTAATAACATGAGTGATATTAAACAGGTTTCTTTCTTTATGGAAGAATGCCGTAGAATGGGTGTTCCTGTTTTAGGACCGGATGTAAATGAATCTAGTTTTACGTTTGCGGTGAATCAAGCTGGTGCGATTCGCTTTGGTTTAGGTGCGGTTAAAGGACTTGGTTCAGCACCAGTTGAAGCCATTGTTGATGAACGTAAAAACGGTGCGTTTACATCGATTTTTGACATGACAAAACGTGTTAGTCTGCGCATTTGCAATAAACGAGCATTCGAAAGTTTGGCTTATGCCGGTGGATTTGATTCCTTTCCAGGAGTACATCGCGCTCAATATTTTGCGAATGACCCAAGTGGAAGAAGTTTTCTGGAGAATGCTGTTCGATATGGGGCAAGTTTCCAAGAACAGGAAAATTCCGCACAAGCTTCCATGTTTGGGGAATCAACGGGAACAAGTATGCCAGAACCACAAGTTCCACGATGTGAGGAATGGCCGGCAATTTATAAATTGAATCGAGAGAAGGAAGTAGTTGGGATCTTTATATCTGGCCATCCTCTTGATGATTTTAAAATTGAAATTGACTCCTTTTGTACAGGGAATATTGCGATGTTGAATGATTTAAGTCAATATATGGGGCGAGATATTCTAATTGCTGCAATTGTGACCAATGCAGAGCATCGTTTTACGAAACATGGTGATGGATTTGGCACCTTAACTGTAGAAGATTACCAAGATGCATTTCGATTAAATTTATTCAAAGAAAATTATTTGAAGTTTAAGCATTTCATGGAGCCAGGAACATTTATTACCATGAAAGGTAGAATCGAAGTTCCGCGCTATCGTCAGCAAGCAGAATTTGTGGTGCACAGCATCGATTTATTGCAAGATTTGCGAGAGAAACGAACGAAAAGTCTTCATTTGAAATTTTCCTCAAAGGAAGTTGACCATATGATGATTGATAAATTAAATGAATTGTTTAACCAGAATCAAGGAAATTGTCAGTTGCATTTTACTGTATTCGATCCAATTGAAGGATATGAGGAAAACCTACAATCACGATCTGTAAAAATTCAACCATCATCGAGTTTGTTTAAAGAACTCGCAAAGTTAGATGTGGAGTTTAGGTTAAACTAAAGCACAAAAAAAAAGCTTCCAATTGGAAGCTTTTTTTGTAATCAGATCATTTGTGTTATTCTTCTGTACCTTCAACTGGAACAAGGATACGTCCACAGTGCTCACATACAATAATTTTCTTTTTCGTTACGATGTCAAGTTGACGTTGAGGTGGGATTTTATTAAAACAACCACCACATGAACCACGCATTACTTGAACTACTGCTAAACCATTTTTTGCATTTTCGCGCAAACGATCATAAGCAAATACCAAACGTGTTTCAATTTTCTTTTTAGCGTCATCTGAAGCTTTCATCAAACGATCTTCATCTTTCTGCGTTTCACTAATGATTGCATCAAGTTCAGATTGTTTCAAGTCTAAATCTGCTTGTTTTGAATTCAAACGATCCGTTGCTTCTGTCAACGTTTCGTTTTTCAAGTCGATTTTATAACGTGCTTCCTTTGTTTTTTTCTCGTGTAATTTAATTTCCAATTCTTGGAATTCAATTTCTTTAGATAGAGATTCAAACTCTCGGTTGTTACGAACGTTATTTTGTTGTTCTTTATACTTTCCAATAGCTGCTTCTGAATCTTTAGAAGCGATTTTACGGTCAGAAATTTCTGTTTCTAACTCTTGCATCTCGTCATTGATTTTTCCAACTCGCGTGGTAAGTCCGCTGATCTCATCTTCCAAGTCCTGAACTTCTAATGGAAGCTCACCACGGATCGTACGAATGCGGTCGATTTCAGAATCAATTTTTTGAAGCTCAAAAAGCGCGTCCAATTTTTGTGCGATGGTCACCTCTTTTTTTGTTGCCGTTGCTGCCATGTTCTAT
>CAIRMS010000018.1 GCA_903879765.1 uncultured Flavobacteriales bacterium | reverse complement strand
TCTCATGGACAGCATCAGTGATGTGTATTTCATTCGTTTTGATAAGTTTGACATTCCGGTAAATCCCTCCGTAATAGTTAAAATCTAGATCCTTCAACGGTTTTCCCGGTGGGATTTGTGGATTATCATCATTGTTTACGCGTACTTCAATGAGGTTCTTTCCTTTTTTCAATTCAGAGGTGAGTTCAACCATAAACGGAAGATAACCTCCTTCATGCGTTGTCATCCAGGTTCCATTTAAGTAAACTGCTGCTTTCATCATGACCCCTTCGAAGTACAAAAAGGCTTTTTCATCCTTCTTGAGTGGACAAATAAAGGATTTACGGTAAACACAATCACCTTGAAATTGGGAAACGACCACTTTTGATTCCAATCGAGCGGTATGCGGAAGCGTTACTTTTTCCCAATTATGGAAGATTGGACTGTCTTTCACATCAGCACGTAAAAACTCCCAGTCAGAATTAAAGGATGTTACTTTTCTTGTCTGACCAAAGGTCGTTAGTGTTGAGAAAAGGAATAAAAAGAAGTATAAATTACGCATGGACTTAGTTAAAGAATGCATCTAGTGCTGTTGAAGGTTTTCCGTTGTTTTGCCAGCAATTCAATTGGTAGTTACTCCATGATTTCGCGCCTTCCGGTTCCCAGTAGATTACTCCAAGTCCACGTTGACCCGGAATTCCACGAACAATCGAAATGACTTGAGTCAACATATCTTGCGTGTTTTGCACTAAGGTGTAATCACCACCAACTTCCACGACCATCACATCTTTGTCGTAGCGCGTGACCATATCATTCAAGTTGGTTTCTAAATCGTTAATCGTTGCAGTGTAGTCTGTACCAAGCCAATATGGATAGTACGAAGCCCCGATGACGTCGAATTTCATTCCATTTGCTACCGCTAAATCAAAGAACCAGCGAAAACGCGCATTGTCATTTCCTTTGTCGATGTGCACGATGACTTTGATGTTTGCATCAATGTCTTTTGTCGCGTCGTAGCCTTTGTTCACAAGCGCGGACAATTGTCCAAAATTCGTATATGATCCTTCCGGCCAAAGCATTCCACCAGGAATTTCGTTTCCAATCTGCACCCATTCTGGAGTTACACCAGCGGATTTAAGTTCGTTCAAAACATCGTATGTATGTTGGTAAACGGAATCCTTAAGTGCTGCAAACGTACAATTTGCCCAAGCAGCTGGTTTTGTTTGATTCGCCGGATCCGCCCAGGTATCAGAATAGTGAAAATCAATCATGACTTTCATACCTAAATTCTTTGCGCGAACGGCCATCGCAACCGTTTCTTCTTTCGAACAGTGTCCGCTTTGTGGATTATTCGACGGATTCACAAAAACACGCAAACGAACTGTGTTCATTCCTCTGTTTTTCAAGATTTCCAAACAATCTGTTTCGGTTCCGTCGGACTCAAAGAACTTGAATCCAGTCGCTTCCATTTGAGGCAACCAACTGACATCACCACCTTTTGCCAAATAATCAGTTGCCACAGGTGGAGTAGGTGGTTTTGGTTTGTTTTTGTCTTTACAGGATGCCGATATTCCAACAATGGAAAGCAGTAAAATAAGTAGCAATTGTTTATACATGGTCTTGATTTACAAAGTGAAAGATCGTATTATTTTCGTAGACTTCGTCTTTTCGAAGCACGCTTGAAGGAAAATGTTCGTGATTTGGGGCATTCGGGAAGTTTTGCATTTCAAAACAAACACCACTTGTCGCATGATAGGTAACGCCTTGTTTTCCTTTTAAGTTTTCTGGCAATCCACAACCGATAAAGAGATGTGCCGCTGGTTGGTTGGACTTCACCAACATTTTCCATCCGTTTATTGGATGTGATAAAGATGCCTGTATTTCCGATTGATCAGAAATAATGAAAGTATGATCCAAGCCTGAACGTAATTCAGACGTCAATTCTTCCTGCATGGGTTTTTCGCACCATTGCTCGAAATTTCCTGTTGGAATATTGTCCATGTTCTTTTCCAAGAAATGTGTGGCGTTTAAATGAATGGATTGATGATCTACGGATTGATCGTGTCCACCTAAATTCCAATAATGGTGTTGTGTGACATTGATAATCGTGTCCTCTGTGGATTTAGCTTTGTAAGACATTTTTAGTTCATTGTCATCCGTTAATGAATAGGTGAGTGTACTTGTTACTTCTCCTGGATAGCCATCTGTTCCTGCAGAACTCACATGTTTTAAGGTAATCGATTGTTCGGATGTTTGCGGTTCAACTTTCCAAAGTGCACGACTAAAAGAATCGATTCCACCATGTAAATGATGTGAACCATGATTTTTGCTTAATTGATAAACATGATTGTTCAGGGAAAAAGTTCCTTGATGGATTCGACCAGCGAAGGGTCCGACCATGCTACCGAAGTAAGGTGGATTCTCCATGTTCATCGATTCAAGATAATCTTCCAAACCATCGAAGCCCAAAACGATGTCCAATCCCAGATCTCCTGGTAAAATACACGAACGCATTACCGCACCGTAGGAAATGAACTCAACCTTCATGCCGTGTTTATTCGTTAACAGATAGGAATAAACCATTTGACCATCAGGTAGTTGTCCAAATTCTTTTATTTCAACTGGATTCATTTTCAGGTTTCTGGTGGATTAGAAGAGAAAAGTACAAAATAAAGTTTTTCAAAGCATACCAGTACCTACCGGTTTAGTTGTATTTTAGCTACCAGTTTATTCGACTATGCCGTTAATTAAAATTGATCCACATTCCGCACAAACGAAGTACAAGCAAATCATCTTGTGTATTGAAAGAGCTTTGGCGGATAAACGCTTGAAATTAAACGACAAACTGCCATCCATCAATAAAATCGCTCTAGCAAATGGACTTTCACGCGATACAGTGTTACAAGCGTACAATGAATTGAAGAAGCGAGGGGTTGTTTATTCCATCATTGGAAAAGGTTATTTCGTTAAAAGTTTGGGATTCCAACACGAGCAGAACCTATTTCTATTATTTGATGAATTAAACTCATTTAAAGAATTGATATACAATGGTTTTTATGAAGAAATAAACAAGCGTGCTGAAGTCGATATTTTCTTTCATCACTTCAATTTACAGATGTTCAATAAATTAATCAGCGAAAATGCTGGAAGGTATTCCAATTACATCATTATGCCCTCAAATTTAGTAGGGACAGCGGAAATCATTGCAAAATTACCAAAGGAAGCAGTCTACTTATTGGATCAAACCAACGAATTTTTATCTGACTACCCTGCTGTGTATCAAGATTTCTCAAAGGATATGAAAATGGGATTAAAGGAAGCGCATCCTCGTTTAAAATACTACCGAAAATTGATTCTCATTTTTCCTGGAGCAAAGGAACCAATAGGAATGGTGGAAGGATTTCGGTCTTATTGCGAAGAAATTAAGTTTCCACACGAAGTCATTCATTCCGTTGAAGAAAAGCACATTCAAAAAGGAGCGGTATTTATTACACCAAACGATGATCAGTTGGTTGAAGTCATTGAATTAGCTAAGTCAAAAGAACTCGCCATTGGAAAACAGATTGGAATCATTTCCTACAATGAAATTCCATTGAAAAAAGTGATCGAAAATGGCATTACTACCATATCCACAGACTTTCACGCTATGGGAAAAACAATGGCTAAAATGGTCATGAATGGCAAGAAGCAATGCATTGCGAATCCTTCGAACATTATTTTAAGAGCAAGTTTATAAGTTCCTTATTTACGAAACGAAACAAATACAAAGTTTTGACTCGTGCCAAAGGGTGTTTGATGGTCTTCTCGTTTGTTTTCGATGTGCTCAAATCCTTCCGCATGAAATAAATTACACAAACTTGCTTCGTCGTACTGGGTAATTTCTAATCCACTGCATTTTAGAGGTCCATCTTTAGAAAATGTCCCGATAACGAGATTTTTCGCGTGATTTGTCACCAAACTTGCATAACGACGAATGTCTGATGGTGCTGTCAAAAAATGAAACGCAGCGCGATCATGCCATAAATCGTAGGTTTTCTCAGGTTGAAATTCGTTGATATCCGAAACAATCCAATGAACCAAAGAAGCGCGGTCACCTAAGCGTAATTTTGCGCGGTCAATGGCATGTGCAGAAATATCCAACACACTGATGTTTGTGAATCCAAGGTCGAGTAGGTGATCGACTAACAAACT
>CAIRMS010000017.1 GCA_903879765.1 uncultured Flavobacteriales bacterium | reverse complement strand
CTGGCAAACGTTATTACGGTGGTTGTGAAGTCGTTGATAAAGTGGAACAATTAGCGATTGATCGCCTTTGTCAACTTTTCGGTGCAACTTGGGCAAATGTTCAACCTCACTCTGGAGCACAAGCAAACGCTGCTGTATTTCTTGCGTGCTTAAATCCTGGAGATAAAATTCTAGGTTTCGATTTATCACATGGTGGACACTTAACACATGGTTCTCCTGTTAACTTTTCCGGAAAATTATATACGCCATTTTTCTATGGAGTCACAAAGGAAACGGGAACGGTTGATTATGAACTGATGGAAGAAACGGCTCGCCGTGAGAAACCAAAAATGATTATCTGTGGAGCTTCGGCATACGCTCGTGATTGGGACTACGCACGCATTCGTAAAGTTGCGGATGAAATTGGAGCCTTGGTTTTGGCGGATATTTCACATCCAGCTGGAATGATTGCCGCTAAATTATTGAACGATCCACTTGACCATTGTCACATTGTGACTTCAACCACACACAAAACGCTTCGTGGACCTCGCGGTGGAATCATTATGATGCGTCACAATTTTGAGAATCCATTTGGGATTAAATGGAACAACGGAAACCTTCGTTCGATGGGCGCATTACTTGATGCAGCTGTTTTCCCAGGAATCCAAGGTGGACCATTGGAGCACGTTATTGCCGCAAAAGCAGTTGCCTTTGGTGAAGCATTGGATCCGTCCTACACGACATACATGAAACAAGTTCAAAAAAACGCTGCAGTTTTCGCACAAGAATTGATGAATTTGGATTACACCATAATTTCTGGCGGAACAGACAACCACAGCATGTTGGTTGATTTACGTTCGAAAGGAATCACTGGAAAGGATGCAGAAAATGCATTAGTTGTTGCAGATATTACGGTGAACAAAAACATGGTTCCATACGATACGGAATCGCCATTCGTTACTTCAGGAATTCGAATTGGAACACCGGCAATTACGACACGTGGTGTGAAAGAAGATGAAATCAAATTGATTGTTTCGCTTATCGACCGTGCCTTGATGAATCGCAACGATGCAAACGCGATTGCACAGGTAAGAAAAGAAGTGAATGAGTTGATGTCACATCGTCCACTTTTCGCTTGGTAAACATGCGCTTCAATGGAAAGCGGGATCCATTCACATTTTATGTTTGGCTTGCGATGCTCATTCCATATGGTGGAATCTGGTTATTGATTTATCAGCAAGAAAATGACTTTTTTCCACTTTATCTTTTTGGATCTTTCTGGCTATTTCTTGGCATCCTCTTTTACCTAATTGTAAGGAGTACGTTCTACACCTTTATTGATAATGAAACATTGGTGTGTCAAACCATGTACTTCTTTAAGAAAAGAATTCCCATTTCATCGATCCGTAGATTCGAAAAGTCAAATGGATTCTATGCCGGAATAAAAATGAGTACTGCTTGGAGGTGTTTAATTATGCATTACGGCACATACGAAGAGCTCCTCATTTCACCTGAAAACGAGGAGCTCTTTATTGCTGAAGTTGAACGCAGGAAAGCGTTAGTCAACCCATAATTTATCTGTCGAACTTCCGTGACATGAATTACATGCTCCTGACGTAAGTGCCGATCCCATTTCTTTTTTATTTCCTGTAGGACCAGTCACAACTGGATAAAGTCCAACCGGACTAAAATCAGCTGTCGTATAAAAATTCCCTTTTCCATCAATCATGATCGTTTGTTTCAGCGTTCCTGTTTCATTCGGACCAGTGTAGAAATCTACCTTTCCACTTGAAACAGTTGTCGTCATATCCATACCATAAACTGTTCCAGCTGCGATAAAGCATCCTTCTCCCTCACCTTTCGCTTGATGACACTGCATGCAATTTTGACCCATGTTGTGACTTTCATCTGCACCGGCTGCACTGATGTTATCATCGTGACATGCAAACGTACCTTTACACGAATTCAAACTTAATGCCACTGTTGAAGCAAGGAATGTTAAACCTAGAAATGCATTTATTTTTTTCATCTTATTCATCTTCTTTATTTTGTGTGGATAATAACTCGTAAGCTCCTTTGCTTACATATTTACGGTTTAAAAAATCTAATTCATTGATAGCTTGAATTGCAGTTTGGTCTCCCTGAGTATATAGTACTTCAATTTCGACAGGGAGAAAGTGACGATTGTCGGAAGTCACATAGAGCATATCCTTTCCTCCAAAATTCACAATGGCGTCTGTTGGCACAACAAAATGTTCCATTTCGTCCACGTTAATTTCCGCCTTCAAATACGAACCAGGAACGATTTCTTTTGGAAGTTTATCAAAATGGCAATGTACTTTCACTGTGCGATCTACACCGATTTCCCGACCAATTAAAAAGACCTTTGCCGTTGTTTTTTCGTCAGAGTCTACAAAATTTAAACTAACCATCTGATTTAACTTTAGTAAACGCAAATACTTCTCGTAAACGGTTAATTCCGCATGTGCATGCTGTAAATCTATAACTTCTAACAAATTATCCTTTGGGTCTGCAAAAGAACCAACGTTGGTGTTCACTTTCGTCACCACACCTGAAAAGGGTGATTTGATTCGTTGTTCGCGTTGAATGACTCCATTTTTCAAACTAACTACATTGACATTCGCCATCTCCAATTTCACACTGAGACCTGAAAGTTTTGCTTGTGCTACTTGCCAGTTACTTTTAGCCAATTGGTAGTTTTTTGCGCTTCCCGCCTCTTTGTCTAATAATGCTTTTTGACGATCCATTTCTGCTTTCAAATACTCCATATTTCCTTGCACTTCCAAGTAATCTTGTTGCAATTGGATGATTTCCGGATGTTCAACAACGAGTAATACTTGTCCTTTCGAAACACGCATTCCATCAAGCACCTTAATGTCACGGATATATCCACCAAATGGAACAGAGATAAACGATTTATTTTGTGGTGGAACATCGATCATTCCATTAGCAAAAATGCTCATGCCCATGAGTGACTTCGTTAAGCTACTACTTTTAATTCCAAGGGAAGACACCTGTTTCGCTGTTAACGTTAACAAACTACTTTTTGGCGCTGCTTTTTCGCTTTGGGTGTCTTCAGAACTTTTACTTGAACAAGACATCATCGTGACTAGGACGATTAGCATTGTGAAGAGTTGGAAAGAAATTGATTTTTTCATAATCTTTTATTTTCTAGCGGTACCAATTTAATTGGATGCTGGTTTGATTAAATTCATTCATTAAGTGCAAATATGAAAGTTCCAATTCACTGCGTTGCTGTTGGATTTGAAGAAATTCAATGAATGAAATCTCCCCCACTTCGAATTTCGCTTTGGCATCTTCTGTCAAAAATCGCAATTCATTCGATAATTGACTACCTAGTTTATCAATGCTGTTTGATAATAAATTTAGGCGATCCATTAACTGCGAAATTTCTCGCTGCATGGCTTGAGTCGTTTGCTCTTTTTCTAGATTGTTTTGTTGTAGGGAAAGAGCACTTGCTTCATTTCGATTTTTATATGCTCCCCAGAATATTGGAACATTGGCGCCGACCATGTACCCTTGAAAACGATTTGTCTGTGTAAATTTCGTATCCACTCCATTCACGTTCTGAATCCCAACCAAGGTTTGATTAAAATAACCAAGATTGATTTCTGGCAATTGATGTGCTAAATTCACTTTCTTTTCTTGTAAATAAATTCCTTCATTTTGTTTGTACCATAGCATTAAGGGGTGATTCTCTGTTACTCCAGATTGGAAGATATTCCGTTCCTTTTGATACTCAGAATGTTCGATTTCAAAGGAATTTTCATCCAACTTCAACAAGGAAGCAATTTTTCTTTTTTCACCTAAAAGGTCCGATTCAAGTAGTGAAATATCATTTGAAAGCCTCATGCGCTTGGTTTGAATTAAGGAATAATCCAAGCGGCTAATGTCTTGAAGTTCGAACCTGATTTTCGATTTTTGTTCCAACATATTGAAGGAGCTATCCAAACTTTTTAAGTAATAAATTTCAGCTTGAATAAATCCATATTGATCGAAGGCTAGCGCTAATTTCTGAGCTAAATCACGAATCAATAACTCGGATTCAATTTGAGACAATTTTCCTTTCTCCACTCCCAAATTCTTTTCTTCTTTGAATGACGTTGGAAAAGGAATGGTTTGATTGATGGTGATGTTATTATCCTTTTTATAATAGGAATTATATTGTCCCATCATTCCATTGATTGTGGTGGATGGAATACCGCTGTTAGATTTTCCCATTAACTCTTGTTTGTTCTGCTCCAACTTTGACGCTGCAATTTGTCCATTTTGACTAAGCATTACTTCATATGCTTTTTGATAATTCAAAATGTTTTGAGAAAACACATGCGTCATTCCGAATAGGAAAAGGAGCATCAAACTAAGGTTTTTCACTTTGAATCGTTTCATTGGTTTTTCAAATAACAAATATAAAATTGGTAAAATAAACAAGGTCAAGAGCGTTGCACTGATGAGTCCACCAATCACAACTGTTGCCAATGGTTTCTGAACTTCTGCCCCACTTCCATGAGAAAGTGCCATCGGAAGAAATCCAAGTGAAGCTACCGCAGCGGTCAACAAAACGGGACGCAATCGAGAAGCTGTCCCACGGATCACTACTAACATGATTGGCATTCCACTTTTTCTCAGCGTATTAAACTCAGCTATGAGTACAATCCCATTTAAAACAGCAACTCCGAATAAAGCAATGAAACCAACTCCAGCTGAAATCGAAAATGGCATGTCTCTAAAATACAAGGCATAAATTCCACCGATCGCAGCAAGTGGAATGGCGGAGAAGATTAATGCCGCATGTTTTAATGACTGGAAAGTCAGATACAACAAGAAGAAAATGAGTAACAAAGAAACAGGAACGGCAATAAGCAGTCGGTCTCGCGCATGAATTAAGTTCTCGAAGGTTCCACCGATTTTCGGAAAGTATCCTGTGTCAAATTTTACTTTCGATTTCATTTCACCTTCCAATTCTTTCACGATACTTTCTACATCTCTACCGCGCACGTTGAATCCAACAAGGATTCTTCGTTTGGCATCATCTCGTTGAATTTGATTTGGACCATTTTTGATCGAAATTTGCGCCAATTCCGAAATGGGGATTTCCTCTCCGTTTTCATTGCTCACAAATAATTGACTAAGGTCTGTAAGGTTATCCCTGAATTCGGGTTTCAGTTTCACAACAAGGTCGAAACGTTTTTCTCCTTCAAACACAAATCCAGAAGCTTGTCCGGCGAAACCTAAATTGACTACTCGATTTACTTCATCCAAAGAAACATTATACCGAGCCAAGGCTTCACGATCATATTTAACAATCATTTGCGGCAAACCACTCATTTCCTCCACATAAACATCTTGCACACCTTTTATTTTGGATGCTATTGATCCTATTTGTTTTGAATAACTTGCTAATTTCTCAAAGTCCTCACCGTAGATTTTCACAACCACATCTTGTTTAGCTCCGGTCATCAACTCATTGAAGCGCATCTGAATGGGTTGTTGAAATCCAAAAGATACGTTTGGCAAACGCTCTTCTAATTTCGCCTGCATTTTCTCCGCGAGTTCTTCTTTCGTTGAGGCAGAGGTCCATTCTTCTTTATCTTTCAAAATGATCATTAAATCACAAGCTTCCATTGGCATTGGATCTGTTGGGATTTCCGCAGTTCCAATTTTTCCGACAACTTTTTTGACCTCAGGAAAATTCGCT
>CAIRMS010000016.1 GCA_903879765.1 uncultured Flavobacteriales bacterium | reverse complement strand
TTGAAAAATACTCAAAACGCGTTTACCTACCGAGTAATTAAATAATCGGGTGAACTCTTATCAGGAAAAGGGCGGGAAGAAATTCTCGCCCTTTTTTGTGTGAAAAAAATAAACAAAAAAAAGAGGGATATAAAATCCCCCTTCTATTTACAGTTATTTGAATGATTAACCTTTCCCTGATTTTACTGAAGGTACAGCCGGTTTAGCTGGACTCGATGGAATCGGATTATGAGGAGGTTTCGATGGACTTGTTGGCGTTGGATTTGCAGGACGAACAGGATTCATTGGAACTGGTGTATGCGATGGTTTATTCACCGGAGTCTCAGGTCGACTATTAAATCCACTTGGTCTTGTTTCGTTTTCACGTTCCGGTTTCTCTACCGACGGATTCAATTCTTCACGATTCATCGTTGGATTTTTTTCTTGCATTGGAAGCGGAGTATTCCCATTCACTGGCGCTAAATTTTCTTCCGGGAAAACAAGTTGGTTTGTATGTAACGCTGGACGATTAATCGTTCCTAAAACCGTTTCCGTTGGATTGGGTCTAGAAGGCAATGGAACTTGATTCGGAGGAATATTTAAATATCCTTGGTCAAAAATACACCCACCCATTTCATCTGCAGGAATTCCCATTGCTTGACATCTCGCACGCGCATCATCACGTTGAGTTTGATTTAAGTCAGCAACGGTTAAATGAACCATTGGGAATCTTCTGTCCGTGTAATATTCTGTTGATGTTCCGGGAGCATAATCAAATAAAGTAGTTTGACTAGTTACCCTCCAATCTTCTGCGAAATCCTTCGCAAGAAAGGAAAGATACTCTTTCTCTGCAAACGCAGATGCTTGCTGCATGGATGAATTTCCAAACGTTGAAAAGGCCATATAATTCGGTCTTGGACGATCCATATTTCTTCCTTGAAAATCATCTTCTGCAATTCCATTTGCATTGCCCAATAATCCTTGGAAAGAAGATCGATCGCACTCAAATACATGAACGGTGGTATTTAAAAACCCAAATCCGCCTGATGAACGAACATCTAAAATCACCATTTCGCCTGTTGGCCAAGAGATGGTGTAATTTCTGCCCTCAAATCGAACAACACCACCATTTGGAAGGAAATATGTTCTTCCTTGAAGTTGAATTGGCATTCCATCTAAACGCAAATTACCATTCATTTGATCTGGTTTCGTACTCGCGTAATAACACAAGCGATCTCCAGCAACGTTCATGGCTACAGCGGCATTCAAAGAGAAATTATCGGATTGGGCGCGTTGACGCGTTTGCACTTCAAAGGAACTTTTTTCAGATTTAGACAAAACGAATTCACCAACAGTTTGAAAAGAATAGGTGGCTTGATCAAAGGACTTTAAGTGTGGATCACCATAACTGCGGCCAATAATTTGAGCGCACATGGAATGATTCACGATTAAGTCAATCACATCCCATTGACTATTTGAAAAGGATCCATTGGGATTTCTATTTTGCTGAATCATTGATTCAATGTCTCTTCGATCCGCAAGAGGAACCATTGTCAACATTTCATAAGGCGTGAAATCCTCTGGGAATGTTCTATCTGGAACATTTTTATGTTCAGAAAGTGCAACCATTGAAAGCGCCAACCAATTGCCACGGATTGGATCCCATCGTTCTAACTTTTCTTTAACGGATTTAAACTGATCTTCAAACATTTGAGCTTGCGCCGTTTGAAAGAGGAAGATTGTCACAAAAAAGTAAATTATTTTCATTTGCTCATTTTTTAAAAAACTGTAACAAAGATTGAACCAAAACTAACGATTGAATTTATATCCAATTCCTTTCACGGTAGATATACAGTGTTCGCCAATTTTTTCACGCAATTTTCGAATGTGAACATCGATGGTTCGATCGCCTACGACAACTTCTGAACCCCAAACTTGCTCTAAAATGATTTCCCTTTTGAATACAAAATCAGGTCTAGAAGTCAATAATGCCAACAATTCAAATTCTTTTCGTGGCAATTGAATTTCTAATCCATCTTTTTCAACAAGGTAGCGCTCTCGATTGATTTTAAGTTCTTGCGAAATGACATCCTTGACATCTAACTTCGCTTTTCGACGCAATAAAGCATGAATTCGACTCATTAAAACCTTCGGCTTAATTGGTTTAGAGATGTAATCATCTCCACCCGCTTCAAGTCCTGCAATCTGGCTATAATCTTCACTTCGTGCAGTTAAAAAACAAATGATGATATCTTCGTTTTCAGGATTGTTTTTGAGTGCTTCACATACCTCAATACCATCCATCATTGGCATCATTACATCAAGTAAGATCAAATCTGGCTTTTCAACTTGAACTGCTTTCAAGCATTGACTGCCATTTTCAAATGTTGAAACGCGATGTCCATCTTGAATTAAGTTGTATTTCAACAATTCTCGAATGTCCTCTTCGTCGTCAACTACAAAAATAAATGCCATTTGTTGTTTTTTTATTTATCAAAGATACACTATCAAACGACGTTATTTGTTTCCGATAGAATGGAATTTTGTTTTTTAAGAAAAAATTAACACATGAATCGTAACCAAAAACATAAATTTCACTTATCTTTGCATGAACTAGTAGTAGGTTTAGGTTAATAGTTGAGAGCTTTGGTTTTTCCAAGGCTCTTGGCTTTTAAAGACGTTTCCATGAAAATAAAAATCCTCATTGTAGAAGACGATATCAATCTTGGAATCGTTATTTCAGATCAATTGCGTTCCGATGGATACGCAGTAACACTTTGCGAAAACGGATCCGAAGGATTGCGTAGATTTAATGAAGAACCCTACCACCTTTGCATCTTCGATGTCATGTTGCCTGTTAAAGATGGATTTACACTTGCGAGAGACATCCGGAAAGTAAATACGGACATTCCCATTCTTTTCTTGTCCGCGAAATCCATGACTGAAGATAAAATCGAAGGATTCAATGCGGGTGGTGATGACTACCTAACGAAGCCTTTTAGTGTTGAAGAACTTCAATTGCGTGTTCGGGCCTTACTAAAACGAGTGAAAGTGCAAGTTTTACAACCGGAAGAGAAAATTGTGAAACTCGGTATTTTCTCCTTCGACACAGAAAATTTCACCTTAACTTCCCCCACGACAAAACAAACATTGACCAAAAAAGAAGCGATGATTTTACGAACACTGTTTCGTTTTAAAAATCAATTGCTTGCACGCGATATCATTCTGAATACTGTTTGGGGTCAAGACGACTATTTTGTTGGGAGAAGTTTAGATGTGTTTATTACGAAATTGAGAAAATACCTCAAAGAAGATTCAACAATTCAAATCACAAACGTGCACGGTGTTGGATTTAAATTTGAGTTAGGAGATGAATAACTACATTCTTCACCTTGAAACCGCTACAAAAGTCTGTAGTGTTGCACTTTCCAAAAATGGCGTTGTTATTTCGTCAAAAGAGGAGGTCGCTGATAGCTTCATTCATAGCGAAGCATTAACACTTTTCATTGAAGATGTAATGTCCGAAGCAAACGTTTTATTGTCTGATTTGAGCGCCATTAGCATTTCAAGTGGACCAGGTTCCTACACAGGACTGCGTATTGGACTTTCAACAGCGAAAGGACTTTGTTTCGCCTTGAACATTCCGCTGATCAGTGTTGAGACATTACCAGCCTTAAAAGAACTTGCCTCAAATCAAGATTTGAACGTCATTCCTATGTTAGATGCCAGACGGATGGAGGTTTATGCACAAGTATTTGCTTCAAATGGAAAAATCTTGCAAACATTAGACGCGATTGAACTTGACGCGACAACCTTTTCAGAATTCGAACCATTTCTTGTTTGTGGTGATGGTGCGGCAAAATGCAAAGAAATGTGGAGTGATAGAAACATCATTTGGAAGGACGACTTACTTTGCAGCGCAAAAGGACAAGCAAAAATTGCCTTTGAAAAATTTCAACAAAACGAATTTGAAGATCTTGCCTACTTCACCCCTATTTACCTGAAGGATGCTAATGGTGTTCGTCGATAGCATGTAATTCTTTAATCCACGATTGCACATTTCCGCAACGGTCCGTCACACGAAATTCCATGGAAAGAAGGTTGCCCGATGGAGGACCAATAATTGTCGCGTTTTTATCGTTTTTCCAAGTAACCACCGTGTTTTTTTGATCATAATAAATAACGGTCCATATTCCATTGATGAAAAGCTCATAATTTGCAATACCTGATTGACTGTCTGTGATTTTCCATGAAAATTGACTTGGCACGATGTTGTTACTCGAAGTCGGCATGAACTGTATCACTGGTGCGATTGTATCCACATAAATGGAAAATGTGCCTAGTTGTTTTGACTCAGCAGACAGCCATCCATTTTCCCTCGAAGTAGCAAGTGCATCTCCATTAATAGAGACATACTGTTTTTCAATTGTAATGGTATTCTTCGCTTTAAGTTCAACGCAAATGGCCTTTTGAATCACTGTTTTTGAACTACCCAATTGACCAATGCTGAATTTTTCTAATTTTTTAACGGGCTCATAGAAAGTAAAGGTGTCTATGAAAACATTCATCGTAGGCGAAAATATGCGGTAACTAGAATCAGGAAGGTAAAAATAGTTCGAATCAAAAAATGACTTCTTTACCTGTTGAATGGGATATGGGTGACGAATGATCAGTTCATGTTGCGAAGTATTTCCATGCACATCTGCTAGAATCAGTGAACATGAAATGGAATCATTTCCTTGGAGTTCAATCCCACCGATGGATTGTAACTGATAAATTGTCAATGGATTTACTTTGGTTCGAAAGAGTTTTTGAAATTTTACTCCCTTCGATTTATATTCGTCATAATCCATGTGACTGTTTACATACCTCGAATCATCAAAGGAAATTTCAGCGAGTTCAAAGCCAAACCTCTCCCCTTTTGGATTCCATAATTCAGCAGAGAAAAGTCCAAACGTATTACCCCCAACCTTTAAAGGGTCAGCAGCTGAAATACAAACGCCAATTTTTTCGCCCTTCCGAATAAAATCATTGGGGACAAGTACTTGGTGGGTGGATTTTGTCAGTGGGACTTGAAAAGATTTTCCTGGAATTAAATAACCATTTTCATCGATTCCAACAACTCGTATCCCTTGTAAAATGGGCGCTGCGACATCACTGACATGGAATCCATGTAAGAGTGGATTCAAGGCATTTTCCGTTTTGGTATCACGCAGTTCAAAATGCAGGTGCGGACCAGTGGAATTGCCACTATTGCCTGACAAAGCGATTTGTTCCCCTTTTTTCACCAAAATCTGACCCGCTGGTAAATTCCAATCAAAATCATTCTGTTTAAATTGTTCTTGAACGGGTTGGATGAATGTTTGAATGCGTTTTGAGTAACTAGAACAATGCGCATAGACGGAAGTGATTCCATTTGGATGATTGATGTAAATTACGCGACCATATCCCGTCGGAGAAATTCGAATTCGTGAAATATATCCATCTGAAATCGCATAAAGTGGGATGCCTTCTTGACCATTTGTGCGAAAATCTAAACCCATATGAAAATGATTCGGACGAATATCGCCAAAACCTGCACTCAACTCAGGTTCGTTGATACCAATAGGCATATGCCAGCAGGTATCTACCGTGATTTTTTGAGTCCAACTAGTGAAATTTACTCCTGCGAAAATGAAAATTATTACGATTTTGATCATAGACAAAGATACACTTTCAAAAAAAATGCAAAATAGATTGGTAAAAATGCTCAATGTAATCGAATGCTTGTTAACTTTGTACAAAGTCAAAAGTAATGACTGAAAAGATTCAAGATACCATACAAGCAATTAGTCGAAAAGCGGTTCGAATTGGGGAAGCCCTTCGTTCAGAACGTTCGAAAAACGAGATTCTTCAAGAAGAAATCCATCGTAATAAGGAGCAATTAGCAGTAGAAAGCGCTGAAATTGCCCACTTGAAGGCTGAAATTGAGTCCTTAAAGTCAGCTTTGCATTTGGCTGAAAATAAAGTCGTTGAAATTCCTGCTCCAGTAAAAGGGAGAAATGAACAGGAAATTGATGAACTAGTGAAAGAAATTGAATTCTGTATCGAACAGTTGAAGCAATCATAATGAGCAAAGTATCACTTAAAATTATCATCGCAGGTCGAACTTACCCACTTAATGTGCCGGTTAGCGACGAAGAGAAGGTAACAAAAGCTGCTGCGGATATTAACAAAGCAGTTGAAATGCTACGTAAGAATTATGCTGTGAATGATAACCAAGACTTAATCGCTATGTCTGCTCTGCAATTATTGGCAAAAGCGTCAAGTGATAACGTTCCCGTTGCACAAGCTCCGATTGATTATAGTGAAATTGAGGAAGCGTTGGAGAACCTTTCCGCAGATTTAGACGGAATTCAATAATTTACGTTCGTTTCAACGACCAATATTCATACATAAATAAAAGAATATGTGGTCAGTAGGATTATTAATAGGTTTGATTGGAGGCGCAGGAGTAACGTTTGTTGCACAGCGATTCTTTACCAAATCTAAAAGTCAAGAAATCATTAAAAATGCCGAAATCGAGGCTGAAAACATTCGAAAAGAGCGCGCGCTTCAATCCAAAGAAAAATTTCTAAAGCAAAAAGAAGAACACGAAGAATCCATTCGTGAACGCGAAAAGCGCATGCAGTCTAACGAAGATCGTTACCGCGCAAAAGAAAAAACATTAAACCAGAAATTAGAGGAACTTAATCGCAAGGAAAAAGAAGCGGAAAAATCTAAGTTAGATTACGAATCTAAAGTAGGTGCGCTTGAAATTCGTCAGCAGGAATTGGATAAAATCCAACAAAAACAAGTCGCTGAATTATCAAAAATCAGTAACCTTAGTCCAGAAGACGCGAAAAGAGACCTCATGACTGCCCTGACAGATGAAGCGCGTACAGCGGCAATGGCAACCATTAAAGAAATTACGGAGGAAGCAAAGTTAAATGCAAACAAAGAAGCGCGTAAAATTGTCATCCAATCCATTCAACGCGTTGCAACAGAACAAGCAGTTGAAAATGCGGTATCCGTATTCAACATCGAATCTGATGAAGTAAAAGGAAGAATCATTGGTCGTGAAGGACGAAACATTCGTGCACTAGAAGCTGCAACAGGTGTTGAAATTATTGTAGATGACACTCCTGAAGCAATCATACTTTCTTGTTTTGATCCTGTTAGACGTGAAATTGCTCGTTTATCTTTACATCAACTTGTTTCTGATGGACGTATTCACCCTGCTCGCATCGAGGAAGTTGTTGCAAAAACACGCAAACAATTGGACGAAGAAATTGCAGAAACTGGTCGTCGTACGTGTATAGATTTAGGAATTCATGGACTACATCCTGAATTGATGCGCATGGTCGGAAGAATGAAATACCGTTCTTCTTATGGACAGAACTTACTGCAACACTCGAGAGAAGTTGCGAACCTTTGTGCAATCATGGCAGCAGAACTTGGCTTGAATGTTAAATTGGCGAAACGCGCAGGATTATTACACGATATTGGTAAAGTTCCAGACGAAGAGCCAGAATTACCACACGCACTTTTAGGGATGAAAATCGCTGAGAAATTTGGTGAAAAAGGAGATGTACTAAATGCTATTGGAGCTCACCACGACGAAATCGAGATGACTACATTGATTTCTCCAATCGTTCAAGTGTGTGATGCTATTTCCGGTGCGCGCCCAGGAGCTCGTCGTGAAATTGTAGAAGCTTATATTAAACGCATCAAAGAATTAGAAAACCTTGCTCTATCCTATGAAGGAGTTTCAAGTGCATACGCCATTCAAGCTGGACGCGAACTACGCGTGTTAGTAGAAGCAGAGAAAGTAACTGATCAACGTTCTGAGGAACTTTCATTTACTATCTCGCAGCGCATTCAAACCGAAATGACCTATCCGGGACAAGTCAAGGTTACTGTCATTCGAGAAAAAAGATCAGTAAATTACGCTAAATAATCACAAGGGGAATTCGTTCCCCTTTTTTGTACACGATAAAGTATGATCCCAGTCAATTCTATGGTGATTTCTGGTCCGTGCAGCGCGGAAACCCGAGAACAAGTTCTTGAGACTGCTCGTGGTTTATCAGAAGTTGGTATCGATTACTTTCGTGCAGGTATTTGGAAGCCCAGAACGCGCCCAGGTGAATTCGAAGGGATTGGTGATATAGGCATTTCCTGGATGTGTGAGGTGCGAGATACCTACGGTTTGAAAATTGCGACAGAAGTTGCAAAAGCCGAACATGTTGAGTTAGCTCTCAAAAACAATTTTGACATGATTTGGATTGGAGCTCGTTCAACGGTCAATCCATTTACGGTGCAAGAAATTGCTGAATGCCTCCAAGGGACAAAGATTAAAGTAATGGTGAAAAATCCAGTCAATCCAGATTTAAAACTTTGGATTGGAGCAATCGAACGCATCTGGAAAGCGGGAATAACCGACGTTACTGCGATTCATCGTGGATTTTCCGTTTACGAGAAAACACTTTATAGAAATGATCCCAATTGGCAAATTCCTATCGATTTAAAACAAGAATTACCGCAAATCCCTTTGATTTGTGATCCTTCACACATCGGTGGAAGAGCGCATTTGCTATTGCCATTGGCACAAAAAGCAATGGACTTAAATTATGATGGTTTGATGATTGAATCACATGTGAATCCTTCGCTTGCTTGGACAGACGCCAAACAACAAATCACACCTCAGGAATTAAAAGCCTTACTGCAATCATTAACCATTCGAAATCGTGCAGAAATTGATGAAGATGCGATGCTAGCCTTTCGTGAACAGTTGACACTTACCGATGAATCTTTGATACAATTATTAAAGAACCGCATGCGGATTTCTGAACAAATTGGAAAATTTAAAAAGGATAAGAACCACGTAATTCTTCAATCGAATCGATGGGAAGAAGCATTAAGAAACAATGTGCTAAAAGCAAGTTCTGAAGGAATTTCAGAGGAATTTGTAACGCAACTTTTTAAATTGATTCATCAAGATTCCATTCGCATTCAATCTGATATTTTGTCAAAAAATGAAAACGATTAAACCCTTTCATTTCCATCATGTCATTCATGCCAATGCCTCAAAAAGCGACGCGCAACGTTGTCTTATCCTTGCTGCATTTTCCGACTGTCCGGTTCAAATTAGCGGTTTAGACGCCTCCGATGACATTCAATCAATGATTCGCTGTATTGAAACAATGGGAGCTCGTTATGACGTTAAAACCGAAACAGTTTATCCAATAAAAGAATGGAATAAAGCAGAAATTATCTTAAATGTTGGTGAAAGCGGTTTCGCATTAAGAACATTAGCGTTCGTTGGACTCGCAATGACGAAAAATCTAACATTAACTGGCTCTGGGACTTTATTAAATAGAAACCAACATCAATTGTGTCAAGTACTTGAAAAACTTGGCCTCCAAGTTTCATCCAACTCCGAAAAACTTCCAATAAAGATCTCTGGCAGTATCACTGAAGAAAACATGCTTGTCAATGGAAAAGATGGTTCACAAGTAATCAGTGGCTTATTTCTCCTTGCTCCTTTATTGGAAGAGGAATCTCTTGTTACGATTGAAAACCCAACGAGTAAGCCCTATTTAAATATGACCATGTCACGGATGCGCGATTTTGGACTTTCCATCCTAGAAATAGAAGAAAACACGTACAAGATTCCTGGAAACCAAAAAATTCATAGTAATCAGATACGTCTGGAAGGAGACTGGAGTGGTGCAGCTAATCATTTAGTTGGCGCCGCTATTTCTGGACAAGTGGAACTGCACGGACTGCAAAAGAAATCCGCGCAAGCAGATCGTGCAATCCTACAAATGCTTGCGGATTTCGGCGCAGCTATTTCTTGGAAAGAGGATGTGCTCTACGTTCAAGCCTCCAAATCGAAAAAACCTTTTAATGCCAATATTGTCGATTGCCCCGATTTATTTCCTATTAGCGTTATTCTGGCGTGTTCTGCGAAAGGAACTTCCCGTATTTCCGGAATTCATCGCCTGAAAAACAAAGAATCCGATCGCTTGGATGCCATGTGTGAATTGCTAAACAAATGGAATGTTCATTACCAGCTTGAGGAAAACAGCATTCTAATTTCAGGAACTGGTAAAGTATCAGGGATTGAAATCAATACGCGAGAAGATCATCGCATTGCAATGGCAGGAACGATTGCATCCTGTATTTCTGAAAAGGAAATGGTGTTGAATAATGAATCTTGTGTCAAGAAATCGTATCCTAATTTCTACCTGGATCTAGGAGTTTAGACTATTTTCCTGTCATTTTTAACTGGCTGTACTCGAAAAAATCCATTTCGATGTGTTCCAATCTATTTTCAATCTCCTTACGTTTCGATGCCGGTAATTTTTCTTTCAATAATAACCGATAGTAATATTCTATTTTCTGTTCATTTCTAGGTTCAATAAGAACATCATATGTACCCGCAAGACTCTCAATTAAAAAATCCCTGTTTTTGTATGTTGGGAATAATTGCAACAAAGTGTCTCCGTAAGCAACTGACTGTTCATAGGCTTGAACGTCACTGTATTTCATGTGAACTTTAAACAAACAATCCGCACTAAAAGAATCAGTTGGAAAAGCTTGATAGTATGCCAAAAGACGATTGATTAATTCAATGTTTGTTAAACTTGGCATTTTAGCGGCTTTCATCGGGTCTTTTTGAATGACCATAATGGAATCTTCCATTTCCTTAATGCGTGTTTTTAGCTCTGTTTTCTTATCAGATTTACTTGGGCCACCACAAGATGGAATGAACAGACCTAGACTACAAATTGACAATACAATCACTATTTTTCTCATATCATTTTCGGTTTTTTCGCATCTGGAAAAGACATTTTATAATCAATGTCAATTCTACCAGTTGAAATATTTTGAAGTCGTTTCGTTAACATTTTCTTTTTAAGTGGTGACAAATGATCCGTAAACAATATTCCTTCGATGTGGTCATACTCGTGTTGAATGATTCTTGCAGCGTATCCATCAAACGTTTCCTCATGAAACTCCCAGTTTTCGTCAAAATAAGTAATGAGTACTTTTTCCTTGCGAAAAACATTTTCTCGAATTTTAGGAATGGATAAACATCCCTCTTGAAATGCCCATTTCTCGCCAGTTTCTTCCTCAATAATTGGATTAATAAATACTTTTTTAAAGTTTTCAATCCCTTCTGCTCTTGGATCGACTTCATCATCCTCTTCATCTGCAAACGGACCTCCATCAACAATAAACAAACGAATGCTTTTACCAATTTGGGGTGCCGCTAATCCGACTCCCTTCGCATGATACATAGTATCAAACATATCTGCAATTAATTTAGATAAGTCAGGGTATTTTTCATCAATTTCCTCAGCTTCCTTCTTTAAGACTGGGTCTCCGTATGCAACAATTGGTAAAATCATGAGGCAAAATTAATGATTTCCTGTTTGACTTTCGTGCTCAGAGAGGTAATCTTGTAAAATCAAGGTTGCCGCAAGTTTATCAACGAGGTTTTTTTCTTTCATTTGTTTTTTCTTTCCGACAAAGTGAATTGTTTCCATCGCTCTTGATGAACTAAAGCGTTCATCTTGAAAATCCACTAGGCAATTTGGAAATTGTTTTGTAAGAACTTCTTTTAGAATGCGAACATTTTCGGTAATGTGTGTATCTGAACCATCTAACCTGGTAGGATATCCTAAGACTAAAGTGGAAAAATGCTCTTTTTCTGACAATTCAATCAAAAAATCCATCAGTTTCAGCGAATCAATGGTACATAATGGACTAGCGATAATTGCTTTTTCGTCTGTTATTGCGAGTCCTGTACGTTTTAATCCGAAATCGATTGCTACTATTTTTGGCATAAAGCAAAATTACAAAACAATATCAGATACTTAAAGATTTTGCTTACTGCACCTGAAATTCAAGATGATTGTGTAATTTCACGTTGCTATTAATTCACTGTTAAAATGAAGCTTAACTTTTTAAACAAATTTCTTATCCCTTTTTTCTGTTTTGTTGTTGTTTCCTGTAATGACCAAAGTGAACCAATTCAAATACAACCGCTTAAAAAACGAATTGTATTTTCAGGAAAAAATAAGCATTTAATGGTGTTTGAAAACTATGCAAAGAAAATAGATGGGAATAAATCCCTAGAGAAAATTCAAAGTTTAATCTATATGGATTCGGCGGGGAATACTTCTGAAGCTTTTGCATGGATTGATAAAAAAAATGAAATTGTTAAACTCCAACAGACCACCTCTCTAGCAACTGGAAGAAAAATCGAGCGAATCTTTTATTTCTTAAATGGATTAAAATCCATGAGCAGACAGCTTGTATATTATTACGACAGGAAGATTCCTGTTTTTTCAGAGGAAAGAAGTTATTACAGTTTAAAAAACTCAGTGATTGCCACATTCTACCGATTTTCGAAAACCGAAGAAATAGACCTTGCGACATTTAACGAAACTCGCAAGCATTCCGTTTCGCATGAGACTGCGGTAGCAATTATTAAAAGAACTGGGGATTTTGAAACACGATTCCAAGGATTTGAAGAGGCATTTGAAAAGAAATTCATTGTTTTAGGCACAGAAAATCAAACAACTACTGCGGCGTTTAATGTATTAAGCCCGATATTATCTGAGTTAATTAGGAATGAGAAAAGCCGCCAAAACACACTATTAGATGTCCAATTTACTCCAATTACAGAGCCGAATGGCTTTACTTTTCAAGCATTAATTCAATTAGAATATGCCCAAAAAGGGGACTAACGAACTTTTTTACTTTTCAAGCGTATTTAGAACACAACAAATAACACACGATTTGACAACAAATAATACTTCAAGCAATAAATTAACTAAATTCCTTTTCATATTTAGTTTCACGCTTCTCTCTTTAGTGCAGTCCGCTTGGTCCCAACAAATGAAATTAAGTGGTGCAATTTATGACACTTCGAATGTCGTTCCGATTAAAAACGTATCTGTAATGGCGCTAAGGCTAAAGGACTCTGTACTTCTCGGATTTACGCGTACAGACCAAATGGGTAGCTTTGTACTGACAGGTTTTCCTATTGATACATTTCAGTTAATCATCGAACATCCCAAATTAGAGACACGAACATTCTATATTATCGGAAGCAAGGATAATTATGATATCAAAGTCCCGCGTATTCAATTATTGCAGAAAACACAAAATATTCGGGAAGTCACTGTACTTACCAATAGAAACGCGATTTACTTTAAAGGTGATACACTTGTATATGTTGCTGATTCTTTTAACGTTGGTCAAAATGCGGTCGTGGAAGATTTATTAAAGAAACTTCCAGGAATTAAGGTCGCTGATGACGGAAGCATTACTTCACAAGGAAAAGAAATTAGTAAAGTACTTGTTGACGGAGATGAATTTTTTGGTTCTGACCCAACAATTGCGACTCGAAATCTTGGGGCAAAAGGGGTGGAATCTGTTCAAGTGTATGAAAAGAAAAATGAAGATGCGGCAGTTGGTGAAGATGATAAAATCCAAGTCCTTGACCTAAAACTTAAGGATAGTGCCAAAAAAGGGTATTTCGGTAAAATTTCGGGCGCATCTGACTTTGGGCTGGTGCGAGATAATCCTTTCTATGAATCCGAAATTCTATTGAATAACTTCAATAAAAAACAGAAAATTTCGGTGTTCATGTTGACGTCAAACACTCCAAAATCAAACTTTGGATTTGGTGATATGAACAAGTTTGGATTGGACAATGAACGCAACAGCAGTGGAATGACGATGTGGGATCAGTCCAGTCGAAACAATTCTTCTGGTATTCCTCAGACCTTGAAAACGGGAATCTATTATTCTGATAAAATTGGAAAGACAGGTAAAATTGGATTTAATTATTCATATATCGAGAACCGATTAAACGCTGTTTCTAGCAGTGAATCGCAGTACATTCTTCCAACGAGTTCTTATTTCACAAAAGACTCTACTACCGAAGTGTCCAAAAATCAATCGCATCGTTTGAATTTAACGTATTCAGTAAACCTTGATTCCTTAACCTTTTTGGAACTCAAACCAAATGTACATGTTGACGCAGGTTTATCAGACAACTTAATTGAGAACAACTTCCGAAACGACCCTTCTGATCCATTACCTTTCCTAGGGACATCCATTCAAAACAAAAATAAATCAAAAGGAATCAGTAGTAATTCCGAAGCGATCCTAAGAAGAAAGTTCAAAAAAGTGAACCGTGAATTGGAACTTAAGTATGTTTTATCGGCAAAAACGAATCAATCCGATGGGAACCTATATACCTTGAAAACTGGTGCTGAATCGGACACCATTGATCAAGCAAAAGTGAATGACAACTCCAACGTAACAAATTACGGAACCCTCACCTACACCGAACCGATTGCAAAGAAATGGAAAATCCAATTTGAATACTTCGTTGAAACTGGAAAGTCAAATCAAGACAAACTAACCTTCAACAAAGATGCTTTTGGGAATTACACACAACAAGACACGCTTTTCTCCAATCAATTTGACAATACGCGCTTCCAAAACCGCGGAACAGGAATGTTGATTTTTGAGCACAGACAACATACTGTTACCGGTGGATTAGGATTTAGAAACATCAATGTTCAAAGCACGAACCTCATTACCTCATTGGTGACAACACAAGACATCAATAATTTCCTGCCGAAATTCTCCTACCAATTTAAACCAGGAATGAGTAAACGAATTGGATTGAATTATACCACATCATCTTCTCCTGCTTCGATCAACGATTTACAACCTGTGCAAGACAATACGAATCCAAACCGAATTCAAATTGGTAATCCAGACTTAAAACCAAATTATGTACACAACCTGCGCTTAAATGCAAATGTTTGGCAAGCGTTAACAGGTCGCTATTTTTGGGGTGGTGCAAATGCAAGTTTGACAAACAATGCTTTTGCAACATCAACAATATTTGATCAATTTGGACGAACTGTAGCCCAAACAATTAATGTGGATGGAAACATCTTTGCGAACATTTATGCTGGTGGTGGTTTACCTATTCTGAATAGAAAATTGGAATTCGCACCAAATGTTAGTGCCACATACAACAAATATTCAAATAAAATCAATAACGAAACAAACGTCACAAAAACAACGGCAGTGACAGCTGGATTGGACATTGAACTTCAATTAGACTCTTTAGAAATTACCATTGGAAATTCTTACAGTTACAACAATCCTGTAAGCTCCTTGTCAAGTATTTCTAATCAACCATTTGCTACGCAGCAATATTTTATCAAAGGTGAATGGAGACTTCCAAGACACATTGAATTTCAAGCGGATGCTAAGTATACAATCAACACAGGTAGAGCTGCTGAATTCAACCGAAACATCATGATCATCAACCTTGAACTGAGTAAAGCGTTTTTAAGTACCGAGAACATTATCTTAACCCTTGCGGCAAATGACATTCTCAATCAAAACTTAAATCTACAGCGTCAAATTAATGGAAACGTAATTACCGATAACTATACACAGATAATTTCTCGCTATTTCTTAGTGAAATTGACCTACAAATTCAACAACAATAAAACAAAAGAAGATGATTTTAAAGGCTGGCATTAAACTACTTGTATTGATTCTTTGCCTTGGATTCAACGCAAACAGTCAATATATTTCTTCAGGAAAAATCACCTTTGAACGAAGAACGAATTTAGAGAAGAAATTCACAGATCAACGCATGCGTAGAATGGTCACGGAGGAAAACAAAATCCGCACAGAGCTTTTTTCCTTATATTTTAATGACACTGCCTCCGTATTTAAAGCTGTTCCAACAGATAAGGTAGATGACATGGCATGGATGACGACTAAAAACAGTTACCTCCAATTACTAAATTCAGGAAAACAAATAACTGTTCTTGGACTCATGGGACAAAACATCTATGTGAAGGATAGTTTACCGACAAGAAGTTGGAGAATTACAGATAGTAAAAGAAGTATTTGCGGGTATGACTGCCGAAAAGCTGTCTACCAAAAAAACGATAGTACACGCATTTATGCTTGGTATACAACTGCCTTGGTGCCTTCAGTTGGTCCAGAAGGATTTTGTGGACTACCGGGAACAATTCTAGGACTTGCAACGGAAGATGGTGGCATCATTTACTTTGCGAAAAAAGTAGAGGAAATGAACCCAACCAAAGAAGATATGGCCGTTGAAATCGGAAAGAACAAGGTGTTTACACTGAATGAACTCCGCATTAAAATTGAAAAAGATTACGGAAATATGCCATGGGGTAAACGAATGTTTGAAGATTTATTCCGTTGGCTTTAAAACACTAAATTCAAACGAATGAAAGGAATCATTTTAGCAGGAGGATCTGGTACGCGGCTTCATCCATTAACCTTGGCTGTCAGCAAGCAATTAATGCCTGTGTACGACAAACCGATGATTTACTACCCCCTTTCCATTCTCATGAGTGCCGGAATTAAAGAAATTTTAATCATTTCCACACCACATGACCTACCCCATTTTGAAAAACTATTGGGAAATGGTGAGTTACTTGGATGCAAATTTTCTTACGCAGTGCAAGAAGTTCCGAATGGACTTGCTCAAGCGTTTGTTATTGGAAAATCATTCATCGGAAAGGACAAAGTCGCACTCATTCTAGGAGACAATATTTTTTACGGTGTTGGAATGGATACACTTTTGAAAGAAAACAATGATCCGGAAGGCGGCGTAGTTTATGCTTATCACGTAAGCGATCCAGAACGTTATGGTGTGGTTGAATTCGATGAACACATGAAAGCTGTTTCCATCGAAGAAAAACCAAAGACGCCAAAGTCGAATTACGCTGTGCCTGGCTTGTATTTTTACGATAATAGCGTCGTTGAAATTGCAGAAAATCTGAAACCTTCTCCACGTGGAGAATACGAGATTACCGATGTCAATGCGGAATACCTGCGTCAAAATAAACTAAAAGTTGCCGTGCTTGATCGCGGAACCGCATGGTTGGACACTGGCACATTTGCCTCATTAATGCAAGCTGGTCAATTTGTACAAGTAATTGAAGAAAGACAAGGTCTAAAAATCGGATGCATTGAAGAAGTCGCGTATCGAAATGGATTTATCACCAAAGATCAATTAAAACAAATTGCTGAACCACTTGTTAAAAGTGGGTATGGCTCTTATTTGCTCCAATTGTTAAAACAAAGATGAATTCTCTCGAAACTTACAGCAAATTGATTGAAAAAGAAATTACCTCTTTTTCTTTTCCTTCAACGCCGCCAAATTTATATGATCCACTTCGGTACTTCATGACCTTGGGTGGGAAACGTATGCGTCCAATGCTCACGTTGATGTCCGCGAAACTTTTCGATAAATCCGTCGAAGAAAGCATTTCCGCAGCACTTTCTGTTGAATTATTTCATAATTTCTCACTGATTCATGATGATATCATGGATGATGCTCCTCTTCGAAGAGCCAAAGAAACCGTTCATGAGAAATGGAACACCAATATTGCCATTTTATCAGGAGACGTATTGTTTGTAAAAGCTTATGAAGAAATTTGTAAATGTCCCACACATTTGATCCCTGAACTTTTAACTGTCTTCAATAGAACGGCCATTGAAGTGTGTGAAGGACAACAAATGGATATGGACTTTGAAACACGAAACGATGTTTCAAAAGAGGAATACATTGAAATGATTCGATTAAAAACATCTGTACTCTTAGGCTGTGCCTTGGAGATGGGTGCAATTATTGGTGAAACAACAGTTGAAAACCGCAAAGCTTTATATGATTTTGGCGTTCACCTTGGCATTGCCTTCCAAATTCAAGATGATCTTTTAGACTTATATGGAAACCCAGAGAAAGTAGGCAAACAAGTTGGTGGTGATGTTCTGGCGAATAAAAAAACG
>CAIRMS010000015.1 GCA_903879765.1 uncultured Flavobacteriales bacterium | reverse complement strand
ATAGAATCGAACCGATGAGTGCAATTTTACTTGCTATAAAAAACGACTCCGGTTCAAATTTCCAAACAACCGTTTTTGTCCCTGCTGGAATAAGCGCTCCACGCAATAAATAATCTGCTCTAAACGTTTCGATTTGTTTTCCATCTGCGTAGCAATTCCAACCATCAGGATAATAAATCTCACTGAAAATTGCCGGCAATTCGTTTTTGTTATTGACTGAATATTTCAATTCGTTGGTGCCGTATTTAGTCAATTTGATTGTAGATGAAGAATCCATTTGATAACGATCTTTCAATGCAACCTGGGTTTCTTTCGCATTTACAAGAGCCGTTTCTTTATTATTTAATTTACCCAAACCTAACATCTCTTCATTGGAAGATTGTACTTTTTTAATGGAACTAACGAACCATGCCGCTCCATTCGCATGTTTATTTTTGGTGGCTTTAATATCTTTTCCAGAAATAAAATAATGTGTGTTAAGCATGTTCAAAACAGGTGTCAAATCACTTTTCACTTGAACTGAATCAAAATTAGTCGTTTGGAAAAACTGTTCAATAATTTGTGACTTCACATTAGGATCCTTTTCCGTTTGATATTTCATTAAAACATCTGGATGCCTTACAATTTCGTTATTGATAAATTCTTGTCTTAATTTCATGATCTCTTCTGATAGATAGAAATCTATAAGTTCTTGGTAACGTTTCAGTTTCGCTCCGTGATATCCACCAACACTTTTATGAAAGTAACTCGTTTTGGTCTCATTGAATGGATTAGCAAATGATAATACTCGATAATCTGAATTCAAATTTAACGCACCGAACGCTGCTATGGAACGTTTTGTTTCACTGTCCATCAGCTCATAATTCGGATGTTCTCCCATTCGTTGAACCAAGTTATTTGCTTTTGAATCGAGTCCGACTATTTTACTTTTCTCTTGGTCTAAAATGCTCTTATCAGCAATATCCGGAAGATACGGAGTCGAGAAATTCGTAGACTCCTCCCAGCTTTTGGATGCAATGTCTAAATCTTCATTATTCAAATACCGTTTCGATACGGACATATTATCAGCAGTGACTGCAACGATTCCGATAAGGGATAAAACCATCGTAGAAACTTTGGAATAAATGGAAAGTAATATCAAAGCGCAGGCAAGAATACTCAATCCAATTGCACGACCAAAATCAGACTTATAAATTCCTGTACGAACATTAATCAATTCTGTTTTCAATCCATTGATAAAACTAGCTTGTGCCGGATCATTTGATCCATTAATTACTTCAGCAAATTGTTTGGTTTCTTCCTTACTTAACATAGAACCGGAAATGGAAGGCACAGCATAAAAAACGATAAACATAAAAACGATTCCTCCACATGCAATCAACCACGTTTTTTTATTACCCCACAAACCTTCTTTCTTAAACAACTTATCCAAGAAAAGAACGGCCATTGCTGGAATCATCACTTGCAAAAGAACTAGAATCATTTTTGAATCACGGAACTTGTTGTATAAAGGCACTTTATTTATAAAGAAATCATTCATTCCTCCGGGATCATTGGAAGCTAATAGCAAGGCTAAAATCGCAATGACTAAGAATGGCCATTTGATTGCATCTTTCATGAAAATTAAACCAAACAAGGCGAAAACCAACATTAACACACCGAAATAAAAGGCTCCACCACTCATACGTTGGCCACCCCAATATCTATTCATTTGTGCAATGTTTTCAGAATATTGAGGGTCAACATTCATCATAACATCTTCGTCATTCCCCATCATTTCTCCTCGCTCACCCTTTGCATTAGGTGCAATGATGGATAACAATTCACCATTACCATAGTTGTATTCAAGAATGTAGTTTGTCTCTAGTCCTTCTTTTACCTTTGAAGTTACTTCCCCTTTTGGTTTGATGCTTAAATCCGTTGAACCACGCGTCGTATATTTACTATACTCTAGAGTTGAAGAGAGATTTCCATAGGAAGGCATAATTGCCAAAATCGAACCAATTCCCAATGCTAAAATCACTTTACCTAAAGTGATAAATTCTTTTGAAATTAATAATCGAATGGACTCAGCTATGGCAACTGCAGCAAGTAAAAACGCCAAATAATAAGTCATTTGAAGGTGATTCGCAGATAGATTCAGGGCAAAAAACAGAGCGAAAACAGAAGCTCCGATCAGCAACTTTCCTCTGTAAGCTAGAATTAGTCCGCCCAGCGCTGGGGCCATGTAAGCTATCGCATTGACCTTGGTGACGTGACCAGCGCCAATATATAAAATGTTGATTGTAGAGAGACCAAAGGCAATTGATCCAATGATTCCAACCCAAGGATTCACCCTCAAGCACAACGCAAAAATATAAAACCCCAACATCGCCATAAACATTAGTCCAACGGGACGAGGCAATCCTAGTTTTAAAATAATATCTACCTGCGAAATAAAGTTGTTGGGATGT
>CAIRMS010000014.1 GCA_903879765.1 uncultured Flavobacteriales bacterium | reverse complement strand
TTTTCAATCAGTTCCTTTTGGAATTTCATGTCGTCCACGATGGACTTAATTTCTTGTCTTTGAGATTGATATTTTTCTGAAAGCCCATTTGGATTGATGCTGTCAAATACAAGGAATTTTTCCATACAGACCATGGCTTTGTCGTCTTCACCGTAATTGTAAAGTACCTTGCCTGAATAATAATAGCAGTCAGAATGAAATGACGGACATTTCTGAATGGTACTTTGGTATAAAAGGATGGATTGTTTGAGTAGCTTTTCGCCTTCACTCGAGTTCGGATCAGCTTTGAGCTTGAAAATTGCCTGTTGGTAACAGATTTGTGCAAAGTAAAAATAACTCTCTGCTTGGTCGGGATATTTACGAATTAAGTCGCCAAATTGACTTGTTTGACTATTGAAATCATTTGCGGCAGCAGCTTCGGTGAGTATTTTTCGGAATTTTTTATCATCGGTACGACATGGGTTTTCTTGCGCCCAATGTGTTGAGGTTAAACCAAATGCAATGAAGAGTAAGAAGCGTATTTTTTGAAACATAAGTTGAACAAAATTTGACATTTACTTATAGTGCAATTAGGAGAAAAGGTTACGTTGTTAATGTGCTAATTTGCTAATGACTTAATGTGCTAATGTGCTAATGGATTGAATGTGCTAATGGTTTAATGTGCTAATGGTTTAATGTGCTAATGGTTTAATGTGCTAATGTCCTAATGGATATGTGAGTTTGATTACAGACAGTTCCCTACTATTTACCAGCATGGTTTATTAAAGAGCTATTTCTCCAATTTTTTCACACGTAAAGGCAATGTCTTCAGCTGATACATCAAGGTGTGTGACAAAACGAAGCATTCCCGGACCAAAAGCCATGCCAAGGATACCAAATGACTTGAATTGTGCCAGTATTTCATCGCGTTTTGAGGCGTCGCAAAGTTGAACGACTACGATGTTTGTTTGAACTTCTAATACACCCTCAACCCAATTTTGCTTCAAGAAAACCGTTTCAAGTGTTTTGGCATGTTCGTGGTCAATATGTAAGCGCTCTCGATTGTTTTTTAAAGCATAGAGGCCGCCAGCGGCAATGATTCCTGCTTGTCGCATTCCACCTCCCATTACTTTGCGAACACGTCTTGCTTTCTGAATGAATTCCTTTGTTCCGACTAACACAGATCCAACTGGTGCTCCAAGTCCTTTTGACAAACAAATACTGATGGAATCAAAGGCTGAACCATATACCGCAGGATCTATTTTGTTTACAGCGAGGGCATTACAGACACGCGCGCCATCTAGATGCAATGGTAGTCCAAGCGAATCACATAAAATTCTTATTTCTTGAATTTTTTCAAATGAGTAAACAGCTCCGCCTCCGCGATTCGCAGTGTCCTCTAACGAAACAAGTTGGGTAAGGGGAAAGTGAACATCATGTGCCGGATTTATCCATTGAGCGATTTCATTGGCTTCCAGTCGACCTCGATCTCCTTTGAGTAGACGAACGGATGCCCCGCTGTTTTTCGCAATTCCTCCACCTTCATATTTGTAAATGTGACTTTCCTCATGACAAATGACTTCACCACCAGGTTGCACATGAACATTAATGGCGATTTGGTTTGTTTGCGTACCAGAGGAACAAAAAAGTCCGGCTTCTTTTCCAAACAAGTTCGCGGTATATTCTTCCAATTCTATAATGCTTGGATCCTCTCCAAAAACATCGTCTCCAACAGGCGCAGAAATCATGGCCTCTTTCATTGCTGAGCTTGGTTTTGTCACTGTATCACTTCGAAAGTCAATCATTCATATTATTTTTAACAAAAATAATCAAAATGACAGGTGAAATTGGAATTGTACTCGTTTGTTTAATTGGATCTTTTGCGACCTTTTTCAGTGGCTTCGGTCTTGGGACGATTTTACTTCCTGTTTTTAGTTTGTATTTCCCATTGGAATTGGCCGTATTAGCGACCGCACTTGTCCATTTCTCCAATAATCTTTTTAAACTTACGATCATGTCCAGACATATAGATATTGGACTGTTTAAAAAATTCGGAATAAGCGCATTGATTGGTGCATTTCTCGGTGCTTATCTACTCAAGCTAGTTGGAGCAATGGGCATTTTATATATATTTCCATTTTGGGGAGGGAAGGAAGTTACGCTACTTTCGTTTGCAATTGGATTATTGATGTTGTTTTTTGTTTTTTTTGAATGGAAAAAAATAGAGTTCCAATTTTCTAACGCAAAACTGTTTTTACCAATCGGAGGATTTCTAAGTGGCTTTTTCGGAGGATTTTCCGGACATCAAGGAGCAATGCGTTCTGCATTTCTTTCAAAACTTTCCTTGGATAAGCAGTTGTTCGTCGCCACAAGTGCACTAATTTCAACGTTGATTGATTTCTCTCGAATTTCTATTTATACGAGTCAAACCAATTGGAAGGATTTGAACATGACGTACCTATTATTGGGTGCATTTTCTGCCTTTATAGGATCTGTATTGGGTAAAAAGTACCTAACGAAAGTTTCCTTTCGATTTATTCAAGTAGCAGTTGCGGTTTTTCTATTAGTTATGTCACTCGGGCTTATAACGGGATTGCTTTAATTCGAACCATCCTTATCATCTGAAATTTCAGCTGCTTTTTTCGGGTCACCCTTTTTAGGTTTCTCTTCTTTTTTGAAAATCTCGGTTTTTACGCCATATTGGTCAATGCTAAATTCTTCGAGTTTTTCACCTTTGTTGGTGTAGTTGGCCTGGTATTTTAATTTCCCATCAGGATAGTATTCCACGTGTTTCCCAATCGGTAGATTGTCTTGGTAAAATGCTTGTTGAAGCAACATACCTTTTTCATCCATTGTTTTGAACTCGCCATTTTTTAGTCCCATGTCCCAATTCTCGATGTGTGCTTCTTTTCCGCTTTCATAAAAATAAGTCCATTTTCCGTCCTTTTTTCCTTGTTTGTAATTCAAACGCATTTCAACTTTTCCAGAATCGGTGTAAGTGATGTGAAGTCCATCTTGAAGTCCTGCTTTGTAGTAAACTATTTTCCCGAGTTTTGACCCGACATAATAGTATTTTTGCACACCGTCCATTTGGTTGTTTTTGTAGGTGTGTAGTTCAATGGTGTCGTTGGATTTATTATCGTCAAACAAAATATATCTCCCTTGTAATTGATTATTGACGTGGTTGATTTCCCTTTCCTTTCGTCCTGATTTGAAATATACGGTACTCTTTCCATTCAATTTCCCCATGGAATAGGCTTGAATAGATTGTGGACATCCTGATTCAAAGTAAGAGGTGTCAATTCCATCTCGATATCCATCAACGATATTCAATGATTCTTCTAAATTCCCATTGCGATGACAGGTAGCGCATTTGCCAGTGTAAGGCGTCGCGTAATCACGTTTGAGGACATATTTGTTTTTTTGATCATCAAAGGCAAGAAAATCGTAACAATTTTTCACTTTTCGTAAATCACATTTGCGTATGCTATCTCCGCATGGACTTACTGCTTGACTAAATACTAATGAAGCATTGGAAAGGCAAAAAATTAATTGAAAGAATTTAGTCATGATATAATTTTTTTGATGAATTACGCTAATTGTAGTAGGGCATTTTTCATTTTCTCAGGAATTTCGATCGTAGACTGTGTTTTGGAGTTGAATCCAACTAAAACGGATGTCCCTTTTGTAACAATCTCTTCATTCACGGTAATTTCGTAGCCCATAGTAAAACTTTTTGTTCCAAGTTGGATTAATGAGACCTTTACGTAGGGAACGTCGTTTAGAACGATTGGTTTCAAATACTCGACTTCATTTTTCACCAAAACCACGCCTTCTTCCATCCAATTCCATTCGGTGCCAACGAGTTCAGCAAAATAATGCATGCGGGCAATTTCGAAATAGGTGAGGTAAAGGGCATTATTTACGTGTCCAAGGATGTCTAAGTCGGTTAGGCGAACGAAAATGCGTGCTGGAGAAATCATTTGTCGAGTTTTTGGTATTCTGAGTTATTGCTAATGAATTCTGGGACAATCTTTTTCATTTGGCTTACAATCGCATCATTATTTTGTTCAACGGATAGGTCAATCAAGGTTTGAATAGAAGTCAATTGTTCGTCGTTTTCTGCGCGTGTTTTTGCAATCAGGATTTTCTGGTGATGCGTGGGTATTGTATTCTCTTCATTGGCCAATAATTCCTCGTATAACTTTTCTCCGGGGCGCAAGCCTGTGAACGTTAACTCGATGTCCTTACCGAGTTCTAATCCGGATAATTGGATCATTTTTTTTGCTAAATCCACGATTTTAACAGATTTACCCATTTCAAAGACAAAGATTTCGCCACCTTTTCCCATCGTTGCAGCTTCTAGCACTAATTGACATGCTTCGGGAATCGTCATGAAGAAGCGCGTAATGCGTTCGTCGGTAATTGTTACTGGTCCACCATTTTCAATTTGCTTTTGGAACAAAGGAATGACAGAGCCATTGGATCCAAGGACATTTCCAAAACGGGTAGTGATGAAGTGTGTTTTTTGGTGCTCATTCATTTTCTGCACGTAGATTTCCGCAATTCGTTTCGATGCACCCATGACATTGGTAGGATTCACTGCTTTATCTGTGGAAATCATAATGAATTTTTTCACGCTAAATTCCATGGAAAGGTTGGCTAGTATCTTTGTTCCTTTGACATTCGTTTGAATCGCTTCTGCGGGATTCAATTCCATCATTGGGACATGTTTATAGGCTGCAGCATGAAAAACGATTTCAGGTCGAAAATGATCAAACAATTTATGCATGCGTTCCTCATTCGAGATATCGCCAATTACACTTTCGAAAGATAGGGAAGGGAATTGATGGTTCAATTCAAACTGTAAATCATACATTGGTGATTCCGCTTGGTCTAACAAGATGATTCGTTTTGGTTGATAGCGGGCAATTTGATCAACGAGTCCACTTCCAATGGATCCAGCGGCACCCGTCACTAGAATCGTCGAGGAACTCAGTTCTTTCATCAATTCATCGTTCTTTAACTCGATGACTTCACGTCCTAACAAATCCTCAATTCGGATTTTTTTCAATTGCTTGGAGCTAAACATCCCATTGATCCAACTTTTGGGATTTGGAACCTTTTGAACCTCCATTTTCAGTGAAATAGCCTCGTCTAATACTGTCTGAAGTTTTTCTCCTTCTGGATTTTGAATCGCAACAATCAAGGTATTTGCTTGAAATTCCTCTTTGAGTTTTTTTAATTGTTTTGTGCTGTAAACGTTGATGCCTTCGATGCGAGAACCGCTTAACTTTTCATTGTCGTCGATAAACGCAACGCCAATTTGATTGTTTCTCGTGTCCTTTTCTAAGGTTCTTTTTGTAATTAATCCAGAAA
>CAIRMS010000013.1 GCA_903879765.1 uncultured Flavobacteriales bacterium | reverse complement strand
TTGCCTTGATTCACAATTTAATTCCTCATGAAAAACGTTTTTTTGACACTGTCTTTAATCGTTATTTTCTCCATCAGTATGATGGCTTTATCTTACTCTCAGATGCAGTGAAAAATGATGTGTTGTGTCTTAAACCGCATGCTAAAACGCTTGTGCTGAAACATCCAAGTTATCAGCAATTTGGTGAGAAATTGGATAAAAAACTGGCAAGGGAAATTCTGCATGTGAATCCAGCTAAAAAAACACTTTTGTTTTTTGGTTTAATTAGAGATTACAAAGGCTTAGACTTATTGCTAGAGGCTTTTTCATTCCTTGATGCGTCCTTTCAATTAATCATAGCAGGTGAAGTTTATGGCGAAAGAAACGATTACGATAAACTCATTCAAGCTTCCAAAAATCAGCAAATTTTCTTTGTGGATCAGTTCATTCCGTCAGATGACGTAAAGGTGTACTTCAGTGCTGCAGATTTGTGCATACTCCCCTATAAGTCAGCGACTCAATCTGGCATAAAAGCAATGTGTGATGCCTTTCATCTGCCTGCGCTAGTTAGCTGTGTTGGTGGATTGCACGAGGAAATTTCTGAAAATGAAAATGGATTTGTAATTCGGGATGTTTCAGCAATTTCACTATCGGAACAAATCGAAGGGATTTTTTCAGGTTCTCGAATCGAAATCATCGCGCAAAATATCCAGAATCAACTTGATAACAAAGAAAATGAGTGGGATGAATTTGCGGATTCTGTGCTGAAATTTGCAGACACGATTCAACAATCGAAAAAATCACACTGATTATCTCGGTGATTGTTCAGGAAAGGTAAATTTAATTTGACTTTCAGGATACTAAATTCTATATTTGCAACCTTAATTAAATTTCAAACACGAATAAACATGCGTTTAAAAGGATTTTTTTGGTTTCTGACGATTGTATTGACTGCTGTATGTGTATATCAGCTGTCCTTTACTAGTGTAGCAAGTAGCGTAGAACGCAAGGCAGAAAAAGAAGCCGTACTTAAAGTAGAACAACTTAAAAGAGAAGCAAAAGAAACAGGTGACTCTGTTCTATTGCCGAACAACACGAAAGTTGACATCTTCTCTCCGGAAGGTGCTGAATTAGCGAAATCTGCTTACATCAATGAGATTTTACGTTCAAAAGCGGAAAAACCAGTGTATCCAGTTTTAGGAGCAACGTTTTCAGAAGTTAAAAAACTTTCCTTAGCATTTGGACTCGACCTTGTAGGTGGAATGAGTGTAACAATGGAGATTTCTTACCCAGATTTAGTTCGCTCACATGTTAAGAATCAAAAGGATCTTAAATTCACGAAGCCTTTCGAAGCTGCAATGGCAACATATGGTCGTAATGGCGGTGATTTCTTAGATATTTTCATTGCTTCTTATCAAAAAATAAATAAAGGACTTCCGTTGAACTACATTATCAAGGCGGATGGAATGGGAATCAAATCCTCAGATAGCGACATCGAATCTTACTTCAGAAAGTTGATTGCTTCTTCAATGGATGGAGTAGAGCAAATCATTAGTCGTCGTATCAATCAATTTGGTGTAGCACAACCGAACATTCAACGCGATTTATCTACCAACAGATTGTACATCGAACTTCCAGGAGTTCAAGATGAAAATACGGTTGCTAAGAAAATTCAATCAACGGCGAACTTAGAGTTCTATGAAACATATATGCCAGATCAACTTCAAATCCAATGGCAGGACGCAAGTCGCTTGTCTATGCAGAAAGAAGTAGAAGAAGTGGCAGAGGTAGTGACGGATACTTTGGCAAAAGATACGACACTCACAGAAAGCAAACCAGATGCTGGACTTTCTTTGAAAAACATGAACAACAAAACGAAATCATTAGCAGATTTAGTAAAACCTGTTGGTGGCTTCGCAATGGGATATGCTGAATTAGCGGACAAAGCGAAAGTGGATGCTATTTTGCGTCGTCGTGATGTTCAACGTGCTTTCCCTGAGGATGTGCAATTTATGTGGTCTGCTGAACCTGAAAAAGTAGATGATAAATCGAAGAAAACTGCTTATTTCCTTTACGCTTGTCGTATTCCTGAAGATGGAAAAGCGCGCGTAAATGGATCGCATATCTCAAAAGCATCTACAGGATTTGATTCTCAAGATGGAAAAATTACGGTTGACTTGGAAATGACTGCAGAAGGTTCAGACGAGTGGGGTAGAATGACAACAGAAAATAAAGACCGTATCATTGCGATCTCTATGGATAGCGTAGTTTACAGTGCGCCACGCGTAATCAATCCAATTACCACAGGAAGAACACAAATTTCTGGAAGCTTTACCTTCCAAGAGGCGGAAGACTTAGCAGGATTATTGAATGGTGGAGCTTTGCCTGCACCATGTGTGATCAAAGAATTACAAAAAGTTGGACCAACAATTGGAGCGGAAAACTCACGAGCTGGTTTAATTTCGTTTGCTTTTGCGTTCTTGGCAGTATTGATTTACATGTATTTCTACTACGGAAAAGCCGGTATGGCAGCAAATATTGCCTTAACGGTCAATGTGGTATTAATCTTTGGATGTTTGGCTTCATTCGGAGCTGTATTGACTTTAGCAGGTATCGCAGGTATCGTATTAACGATAGGTACCGCGGTCGATGCGAACATCTTGATATTTGAGCGTGTTCGTGAAGAACAGGCGGCAGGATTAGATTTAACATCAGCTATTGCGGTTGGATTTAAAAAAGCGTTACCGTCTATCATCGATGCGAACGTTACTCACTTCTTGGTTGCCTTGATTTTGAAAATCTTTGGAACAGGTGAGATCGAATCTTTCGCAACAACATTGATCATTGGTATCTTTACTTCGTTGTTCTCCGCAATTGTTATCGGTGAGTTGATCATCAATACATGGTTGGCAAAAGGGAAATCTGTTTCCTTCAACACAGCGTACTCAAAAGGTCTCTTCCAAAACTTTAACTTCAACTGGGTTGGTAACCGTAAATATTTCTACATCTTCTCGATTACAGTAACGATTATTGGAATGGTTGGTTTATTCTCTCGTGGATTAAAACAAAGCGTTGAGTTTACTGGTGGATATACTTTTTCTGTGAAATTTGATAAGAAAGCGGATATCGAATACATCCGTACGAACTTGGAAAAGGTTCTTATCGAAAATAATGAGGTGGCTTCTATCGATTTAAAAACGAAGTCCAACGACTACAACGTTGATATCGTTACCAACTATTTGTTAAAGAAAGAAGGTGCGATGGAAGAAGTGAAAACGAAATTGACAGAAGGACTAAATGCGTGTGACTCAAAATTAGGAGATCATAAAATTACAGGTCAACGATTTATTTCCGCTTCTGTTTCAAGTGAATTATGGTCCTCATCAGCGATTGCGTTATCATTGGCGATGTTAGCAATCTTTGCATACATCCTATTGCGTTTTGGTCACTGGCAGTATTCCATCGGTGCAATTGTTGGATTAGCGCATGATGCATTCTTTGTCATTTCGATTTTCTCTTTACTTCATGGTTACTTGCCATTCAGTTTAGATGTCAATCAGGCCTTCATAGCCGCGATCTTAACGGTTATCGGTTACTCGATGAACGATACCGTGATTGTGTTTGACCGTATTCGTGAGAACTTACGTAAGAGCTCAGACAATGAGAGTCAACATGAAATCATCAATCGTTCATTGAACAAAACTTTGAGTCGTACCTTCAACACATCGATGATCTTGTTCGTGGTTGTTTTGATCATGTTCATCTTCGGTGGACCATCAATCAAAGGATTCTTGTTTGCCATGCTTGTGGGAGTTGTTATTGGTACATACTCTTCACTATGCGTTGCAACGCCAATTTTGATTGACTTCTCTAAGAAATTGAAAGCGTAAGCTTTTATTCAATAGTTGAAAAGCCGTCCAATTAGGACGGCTTTTTTTTGTGAAAACAATGCTGGTGAAAAATAACTTATTTATGTTCTGTATTTCTTGTATTTCTTTTGTTGCTCAAACATAGGTGACACGTCCAGATTTTAAAGCGCTTATTCCATCAATCGTAAAGGAAGACTGGAAATACACGTTTAAGCGATCAGGAGCGCTTTTGGCTGTGAATCCAAATGACACCTCGGAAATGCATGCGATGATGGTTTAAATTCGTTTGTTTTCAGGCGCGGGGTTGGTCAGTAAACATAAGTTGAGTTTAAAAAGTTAGAAGAAGTGGTTCGACATCAATTGGACAACATGTTTTAATGGCTGCTTATCCCTAAGAAAAGGTGAGGATGGAGTATTGAATGCGACATATTTTGAAAAGACTCAACTATGTGGACTGTTTTTACGGCTGCAGCAAATCAAGACGGAAGCAGCATCTATTTTATGGAATATATGAAGTTGAAAAAAGCTCCCTTACCGTTTAAAGAAAAAACAGTTGTTCGATGTGGAGGAATTCTCCAAGGAATTGAATTCAATCCTAACAAATCAACTATCTGGATTATGCGACTTACAGTGACTAATGCGTTTGTTCGATCTGCTCAGTAAGCATAAAAAAAGCCAAGCGATTGCTTGGCTTAAATCGTTGAAGGAACAAATTTTTATTCTTTCACAAATTGCTTAACAACAGCTTTACCATTTTGGTATAAACCAAGGTAATATGTCCCTGCTGCTAATTTTTTACTCATTTCAATGGTTTGTTTTACTTTGCCATCTTGAGCAATTAATTCGAATGAACTAACAAGTTGACCAGAAACCGTGAATAATTTCCCATCCACTTTTGAATCGGATATCCCATCTAATTCCAGTTCAAAAACACCGTTGTTAGGATTCGGATATAAGTTAACAAATGTAAATCCTAGTTCTTCTATACTGTTGGAGTTAATGTTAACTTCCATGCTGGAAATACATCCGTTCGCGTCTTTGATGTAAACAGTGTAAATACCAATTGCTAATCCAGAGAATAACGATCCTGAATAATAATTCGTTCCATTAATACTGTAACTATATGGAAGATTACCTCCTGTGCCAGTAACGGTAATTGTTCCGTTTGTTCCATTGGAAACAGTAGGCACACAAGTCAAACTCAATGGTGCAGGTTCGGTTATTGTCGTAGCGAATGTTTGTTGACAACCATTTACATCCTTTACAGTAACGGTATAGGTTCCGGCTGAAAGACCATTAAACGTATTGGTAGTTTGAAATGTCGTTCCGTTAATGCTATATGTTAAAGGAGCAGTTCCGCCTGAAGCACTAACGAAAATTTGTCCGTTCGTTAATCCAGCACAAGAAATCATCGTTGGCACCGCATTTATTCCAATTGCAGAAGGCTGAGTGATCGTGATTGTATTCGATCCGATACAACCATTTGCATCTTGTGCATAGATTACATAGCTTCCTGCGCCTAAGTTGCTAAATACATTAGATGATTGATAGCTTGTTCCGTTTGTTGAATAACTATAAGCCGCTTGACCTCCCGTAGCAGAAACTGAAATGGAAGCATTCGTATTTCCATTACAGATGATTGTGCCTGTTTGAGTCAAATTTGCGGTAATGACAGCTGCTGGTGGAATAGTAAAAGTGCCAAAACTAGAACATCCGCCATTCTCTGTAATCGTATAAGTATATGATCCAGGTGCAAGGTTTCCAAATACAGGAGAAGATTGACTTGGACCATTATTTAATGAGTAACTATAAGGAGCTGTTCCTCCAGTTGCTGTCAACGTTATTTGTCCGTTGTTAGACGTACACGTAGGCAAGAAATTAATCGACATGCTTGAAGTGATGGATGAACCACCAATTACGTTAATACTGATCGTCTTCGAATCGTTACAAATATTGTCATCCGGTGAAATTCCGTTAACGGTTGTCGTCGAAAAAGTAATCGTGTTTGCCCCACTAACCAATCCATTCACTGTAACAAAAATGGTGTCGGTTGCACCCACTCCGTTCAATTGAGAGGTAGTGTAGTTTACTGAATTAATAGCACCACTTCCAACTTGCCAGCTGATGCTTCCAGAAGCTATGTTTGTACTTCCTGCCTGTTCAACGATCACCGCTATTTGAGCAGAAGATCCACATCCTGTCCCTGTTCCAGGAACAAAAGCATTCGCGATAGAAGCATCTAGTGCATCAGGATTCATACGAATGGCACTCACATTCGTTTTTGTTTGTGAATTTTGGTACACTCCTGTAAAGTAAAATGTTTTTTCGTCGAAGTCATCGATTGACATATGGTGGTAGTCACCCCAACGTGTGTTACCTGTTTTAGAGGATGTCCCTGCAATAATGGTTGTCTCTGGCATGGTCATTTGTCCAAGTGGATCACATGGTTTTCTTCCCGTCATTTTGATTGAAGGAAAATCACCAGCTGTATTGCTCGAAGTAGAATATGCCATTATGATGTTTCCGTACTTATCGATGTTAATCGCCGGCATCCATCTACTCGTTCCTGTTCCTGGAGCGTATGTTCCTTCTTGATAATTAACCCACGTTGGTGTTGTTACATTTGTAGCACGACGTAATTCTACCCAGCGAACGCCAGCGCGGTCTGCACCGTCTACATCTGTTGCGAGTGCAGCCAATATTGTTTGGTGGTCATCAAAAACACGCATGGGCGCTTTGTACATGACCGTTTCTCTTAAAGGATCTAAGGTGTTTGTCGTTCCTGGTTGCTTAATGCAGGCAAAACTCGTTAATCCACATAATTTGGAATCAATTTCGCCAATCACGACGTCTTGAATTTTTGCGACAGTTGCTGTGTTAGCAGTCCAGTTTATGGTCATTTCCCAAAGTTCGATCCAATCGTTTGTTCCACTGTCCGGTGAACCGTTTGAATGCGATTCGTCATCACGATGACGAATAAAAAGAGGTTTCATTCCTGCTGGAGCGGCGTTGTCTCCTTCTAAGTCTACCGGTGTAATCGATTGAAACCCGAATCCATTTAATGAATATCCGATGGTTGTTTTAATGAAAGGTGACGTGGCACCAGTTAACATGGAACTAATTTTCATCGCGTAAACCGTTGGAGGGCCACCTTGATTTGTGCTGGCAATGAACGCATCAGATGCTTCACAAAAACCATATTTTGGATAGTCAGGGAAGGATGTACAAGTGAAGGAATACGTGTAATATGCTCCTTGTGGATTACTTGTTTGAGAAACGTGAATCAATAACTTGTTTCCAGTACTTGAAAACTCTGTTAAAAACCATCTTCTCGCAGGTTTGTAATAGAGAACGATAGGGTCACCAAGTCCTGTAGACCCACCTAAGGATTGCATGGTCAAAGAGCTAACAATCGACGCGCCTGTATTTTTATTAAAAATGCGATACACAGCTCCTCCACTCGAATTAGTTGATTCGATGACAACATTACTATCCGCGTCCACTGTTGGGTCCGGTGGAGACATGTTTGTTCCGAGTCCTTGAAATGCCCACAAAACACTTGCCGAGGCAATCTTTTCTGTCGTAGCATGTTGTTGCCAAACCCAATCCGGATTGTGCGTGTTACTTTGATCAACCTCAATTAAATCCCTTCCTTTAAAGTTCGGTTTAATGATGGGCTCGTGCGGTGCAATTTGACTTGGGCTTGCGGGAACCAAATGAGAAATAGTTGGAGTAAAATTCCCTAGGAATTCTGAACCTTGCGCAAAGCTCAGGAAATTCAATAGGGTAAATAATCCAAGTTGGAGTAGTTTTTTTAGCATAGTTTATAGTTTTGAACACTAAAAGTAAGACATTCTTTTCAATTAACTATCTTCGTAAAACAAAAAGTAAACATCATGAAAATCATCTTGTCACCGGCAAAAAACCTTAATGAACAAGTACAGGAAAATCATGGTTCTTCCATTCCGCTTTTTGAAAAAGAGGCGAATCAATTAATGAAAGACCTAAAAAAGATTAAGAAGGTTGGGCTACAAGAATTAATGGGTATCTCTTTAGATTTAGCTGAGCAAAATTTAATCCGCTATAAAAGTTGGAAAAAAGCTTCTCTTCAAGCAGACAAAGCTCTTTCCGCCGTTTATGTTTTCGATGGAGAAGTTTATCGTGCACTGGATGTAAAATCTTTATCCGATGATCATTTGCCAAAATTAAATGAAGATGTCCGAATTTTATCTGGTTTATATGGCATATTGAAGCCGATGGATTTGATTTACCCTTACCGCTTGGAGATGGGGACTAAATTTTCAAGTAAAGCGGACCAAAAAAACCTGTATGAATTTTGGGGTGATAAAGTAACGAAGGCATTAAAAAAGGAACTTTCAAAAGATGAAGTTATTGTCAATTTAGCTTCCACTGAATATTTCAAAGTCATCAAAACAAATCTGCTTAAAAACAAAATCATTACACCGATTTTTAAAGAATTTAAAAATGGGCACTATTCGGTTGTGATGATGTATGCGAAGCATGCCAGAGGAGCAATGGCGCGGTACCTCATTGAACAAAGTCTAACGGATATTGAACAGCTGAAGCTTTACGACGTAGATGGTTATCAATACAACGATTTACTGTCCACAGAAAACGAATGGGTTTTTACGCGCTAAAACTAAAATCCGGATTTCTATCTAGAATATCCCACGTGTGATCTGCAAGCAATTTAACGGTAGCGATAAAAGTTAACTCTTGACCGGACTTTCCCCATTGGGTGGGTCCAACCAAGGACAATGAAAACTTCCCTGTATTTCTTTGATATAAATGATAAGTGTGATTAATGAACGGTTCGAAACGCATCTCCGCTTGGTAAATGAAATGAGAAATTTCTTTGCGTTCGTTTAATTTCTTTGCTTGTGAAGCCAACAATTGCATCTGCTCATATAATTGAGAAAGTTGCATATCAGTTTGATGCTCCATGGCACTAACGGCACGCCCTTTAATTTTCCCTTGATCTTCGGGCTTAATGATAGCTGAACCTGCGTGATGAGCGTATTCTAATGAATGCGGATTCTCGGTGATCTTGTCGGGATCAATTGGATTAATAAATGCTTTTTTTCCTTCAGGTTGACTCACGAAATTAAATTTGATAGTTGCTTACCAACAGATGCGCCGATTGCAACACCCATTCCTCCCATACGAACACCGAAAGCAACGTTTTTGTTCATTTTTTGAACAATTGGTTTTTTTTCGGACCCGACAGCCATGATTCCAGACCATGCATAATCGATTTCAAATGGTGTATTTGGAAGAATGATTTCTTTGAGGTAATGTCTTAATTTTTCTTGAATGCGTTCCGTTGTGTCAAATTCTGTCGTCGTTTCTCCAAGAAAGTCTAAGTTTCTCCCTCCGCCAAATAAAATTCTATTACCAATATTTCGAAAATAGTAGTATCCAGCTTCCATGTGAAAGGTGCCCTTAATGGTTAAGTTAGGAATTTCTTTGGTAATGAGAACTTGCGCTCGAGCTGGCTGAATATCCGATAAAAATTCTTTCGCAAAGGCATTTGTACAGACTAAAAGATTCGCAGATTTTAGCCTTCCCATGGATGTTGCGATTTCGACACTTGTATCACTCGAATCAAAAGAAAGTACATTTACACCGAAAAGGATTTGAATCCCTTGAATGGAGCAGGATCGCTGTAATTCTACAATTAATTTCCCTGTGTGTATAGCTCCCTCCAAGCGATTGTAATATGCTGTTCTTATTCCTTTGAAACCAGATTCCAAGTGCTTTGTTTTATCCTCTATATATACCAATTTCTCGTTGGTGATTTCACTTAGTTTTTCATTCAAATAATCGATGAAATCCGATGATAAGGGTTCTTCCTCACTTCTGATGATGTCCCATGAGCCACATGCATCGTATTCAATTTGAGTTTGATCAACGAGTTCGAATAATTCTCTTAGTCCATCTAAACGCATAGAAACGGTATCCCAGACGCTGTTTTCGTTCATTTTACTCAGGTCGTCCCTCAATTCAGTTGGACTACCAAAGCAGGTAAATCCGGCGTTTTTGGTGCTTGCGCCTGTGGGTAGGTATCCGCGTTCCAATATGACTATTTTCGCTTTTGGATGTGCTTTTCGAAGGTGTAAAGCTGTGCTTAAACCAACGATTCCAGCACCAATGATTGTAAAATCATTCCCTTCGGTGTAAATTGATCGTTCCCAGTAACTTAAATTCGAAAAAGGAATCATTTTTTTAACTCGTTAATTTTTAGCAAATTTGTCTTTGAAACAAATGTAGGATTTTACGTTGATTCTATGTTTTGTTTTCAAAGTTACAGCTATGAATAGACTCGTTTTTTTTCTTTTGTGTCTTGGTTTTCAATCGATGGTGATTGGACAGACTCCAGTGTTAATTAAGTTGGAAGGTACAGTGCAAGATTTTGTGACTGGAAAAAAATTATACGGAGCAACGGTTAATGTTATTCAGAAGGAAACTTCAATAACCAGAGTTATCACAGACATTAAAGGGAATTATTACCTATCAGCTAAAGTGAATCCAGCGGAAATCGTGGCCGTTGTTGTGGCCTCTAATGGGTACATGACGAAAAAATTATCTTTCGATCTGAAAACACTTGTTCTAAAACCAAATTCAACAAATGGAGTCAAATTAGTTGATCAACTTCCTCTGCAACTTTATGTAATCCGTCCAAATGTCGATTTGAATTTCACGAAAGAAAATTATGCAGAAAAGTTTGTTTGGGATCAGGCAACTTACAAGGCAATTCCTGATGCTCAATTGAAAGCAGACATGGATAAAAAAGTGAAAGATGTATACAAGATTGCCAAGGACAAAGAGCGCGTAAAAACACTTGTGGCGTCTGCTGATTTATCCGTCAGTCGCAAAGAATTTGAAAAAGCGATTAAATATTACGATTCGGCTTTGGTGGTCACACCAATAGATGAGGCCGTTATTCAAAAGAGAAAATCTGTTCAAACGATTATTGAAATCAATGAAAGCGAAGCAAAACGTAAAAAGGAATTTGACCGATTAAAATTGGAGGGAGACGCTGCCTTTACTGCGAAAAATTGGAAATTAGCTGAACAACAATATAAATTAGCGGATCAACAAATCCCAAAGGACCCGTATATCACAGGAAAACTTACAAAAATCGCCGAGAATAATGCTATAGAAGCGCAAAATGCTGAAAACAAAAAGAAATATGAAAGTGCAAATAAAGCAGCTGGCGAACTTTTCACCAATAAAAAATACGATGAAGCAATAGCGAAATACAAAGAGGCTTTGCTGTTACAACCCACTGAAAAGGATAAAATTGAGGCGGAAATCAGTAAAATTAATGTCGTTAAAGAAGACATCGCAACTGAAAAAGAGGTGAAAGATTTGCTTAAATCAGCTAATGATTTGGTTGCACAGAAGAAATTTGAACAATCACTTGAAATTTTCAAGAAAGCGGATTTGAATATCGCGAAATTTAAAAAACAAAGTTTGATTGATCAATACTCGAAAGAGTTGCAAAATGGGATGAAAAAGGTCATGGACTGGAAAGCTTCACAGGATCTTATTTATAGAGACCAACTTGGTAAGGCGAATGAAAATTTTGCAAAAGGACCTCAGTTTTATAAAATCGCAACAAATATTTTAAATACTGAACCAATGAAAAGCCGCCAGAATGAGCCTGAGGTGATAGAGTTATTGGAAAAAATAAAAAAAATGGAAAAGTATTACGATAATCGTAATGCGGCATATGCAACGGTGAAATCAAAGGATAATGTATTGGCGATAAAAGAATTAAAAGCAGTTCAGGTGCTTGCTTCTGCCAATGTAAGTTCTTTGCCTACAACTGAACTTCCTCAACTACAAAAAAGCATTGATTCACTTACAAATTTGACAAAACCAGCGACACCTGTTGTCGTTAATAACACGCCTAAAGTAAAACAAGATGTCATTGTCGGCACGCAACTAAAAGCACCAGGGGAACGTGTAACGGGGTCTTCCGACCAAGCCTACAATGAACTGAACAAAACAGCACAACAAAAAGCGGAACAACCACAAAAGCAAATTCAAGAAATAAAAGATGTTTTTGATTATCAAAATCATTTTAATCAAACAATGGCTTCTGTGCAACAGGAGGATGCAGTTAAAAAAATAGAGGAATTCAAAGTAGAGAAAACGTTAATTGATCTTAAAATCCAAGAAGAATCAGTTGAGCGTCAAGCGGAACTTCAAAAAGTTACTCAGAAAAACGAGGATGCTATTTATGCACGAAATAAAGAACAAGAAGAAAAACAAGTTCAAAATGCACAAACCATCAATGCATGGAAGGATGCAAAAGATGTTTCGTTAGCAAATGAGCAAAAAACAGCTGAAAAACGCGAGGAGGCAGGAATGGAAAATGTAAATCGCGCGAAAAACGAGGAGGCTGTACGCCAGCAAAAACTAAAAGAACAAGAACAGAAGAACCTTACAGCTCAACAGAAAATGAAAACGGATTATGAAGTTACCGTTTATAAAAAGGAAAGTGAAAATGCTGCGAACCAAGAGCAACAACAAAAGCAAATTCAAAAAATCGCCGACTATAAACAAGAATTAACAAATACACCAAATAATTTAGCCGATGAAGATGGCGTTTTATATCCAAGAAACGCTATGACGGAACGTACATACAAGTTGAAAAATTCAATGGGACTTACGACATCGGTTATTGTTCGCAGGGTAGTGGTAGATAAAAATGGATATGGAGTTGTTTTCGAACAAACAACGAAAGAGGATGGAGTGAATGTTTTCACGCGTAATGGTCAAATAATAACAGAGTATATTTGGAATAACGAGTCCTCTGGTGTTAATGTAATTGAAAAGTAAATTCATAGTTGATTGTCAGTAACTATTCAGCCCATTTACTGAAGTAGTTTTCCTTTCTTGTACTTTCGTTAAAATTCAGTTCATGAGAGTACATTTTATTGCCATTGGTGGAAGTGCTATGCACAATTTAGCCATCGCCCTAAACCGTAAAGGAATTCAGGTAAGCGGTTCCGATGATGAAATTTTTGAACCATCGAGAACACGATTGGAGAAAGAGGGTATCTTACCAGCGAAAATCGGTTGGGATGAGTCGCTCATTGATTCGAAATTAGACGCAGTGATCTTAGGGATGCACGCCCGTGAGGACAATCCAGAACTATTAAAAGCCAAGGAACTACAAATTCCTATTTTCTCATATCCAGAATACTTGTATGAGCAGAGCAAGGATAAAATGAGAATTGTTATTGGAGGTAGTCACGGAAAGACAACGATTACTTCCATGCTTTTGCATGCCATCAATAAACTAGGTTTAAATGTCGACTATATGGTCGGCGCGCAATTGGAAGGATACGATTGCATGGTGAAATTGACCACCGATTCCAAATTCATGATTTTAGAAGGAGATGAATACCTTAGTTCACCAATAGATCGTCGTCCGAAATTTCATTTATATTATCCAAACGTTGCACTCATCAGTGGCATTGCTTGGGACCATATCAATGTATTTCCAACGTTTGAAAATTATACGAGTCAATTCGAAATCTTTTGTGACTTGATCGAAGCAAATGGAAGTTTGATTTACAATACGGAAGATCCTGAAGTGCGTAAGCTTGGTGAGAAATCACGCGAAGGAATCACTTCAATTCCCTATCAAACACCAACTTTTGAGCCTACGGAAAAAGGAACGCTTTTACATTTCGAAGGACAATCCTATCCCTTGCTTGTTTTTGGTCCTCATAACCTGCAGAATTTGATGGGCGCGATGAATTTAGCGAAAGCAATTGGCATCGAAAACGCTGACTTCTTAACAGCAATGTCGGATTTCACCGGTGCTGGAAAACGTTTACAAAAGGTGATTGAGCGTCCAAACTTCGTTATGTTTAAAGATTTTGCGCATTCTCCCTCTAAACTAAAGGCAACAACGACAGCGGTAAAACACCAGTATCCGAATAGAAAAGTGATTGCATGCATGGAGTTACATACGTTTTCTTCCTTGAAAAAAGAGTTTTTACCACATTACGAAGGTGCGATGCTTGCGGCAGATGAAGCATTGGTGTATTTCAATCCGGAAGTCGTTCATCACAAGAAATTGGAACCGATTTCCACTCAACAAGTGTTTGATGGATTTGGTGGGGCAGTGACTGTAAAGGATAAAACCGAAGATGTTCTAGCATTTATTCGTGCTCAAAACTGGGATAATTCAGTGCTATTAATGATGTCCTCAGGCAACTTTGACGGCATCGATTATGATCAACTAGGTGAAGAATTATGCGCTACATTGTAAGTTTAGTTGTTTTATTGCTTTTCCTTGGGAGCTGTGGATTACCTAAATTTCAAGTTGAAAAAGCGGTTTCATTAGATTTAAAAAAGGAAGAAAGTCGACTTTATTCTTTTTCTGTGGTGATTTACGATTTGAAGACTAAACAGTATTTTTACTACAATGATTCCTTGGTACATGTTCCATTTACTCCAGCATCAACTTTTAAAATACCAAACACACTCATCGGATTAGATCGTAATATTTTAAAAGATTCAACGACGAAATTGAATTTGGGAGCTTTGGATGATCCAACGTTGAAATTAGCTTTTCAGAACTCCATTGTTCCGTACTACCAAGAATTGGCCAAACAAATAGGGGAGAAGCACATGCAATCTTATTTGAAGCGATTCCAATATGGGAATGCATTAATAACACCCGAGTTAACTTCATTTTGGTTGAAAGGAGACTTGCGGATTAGTGTTTTGGAGCAAATCGAATTTTTGAATAAAATCGAAAAGCGTCAATTGGGATTACGTTCAGAGACTTATCAAACCTTGAAAGATATTTTTCAAGAACGACGCGATGGAAACGTGAAGCTATATGGTAAAACAGGGTGGGGAGTCCAAGATGGACAAGACATCGGTTGGTTTGTAGGATTCGCAGAACATTATTCGGATCGCTATTTATTCGCAACAGTGATGACTTCACCGGAAGAGGCGTATGGTAAATTTGATTTTGGAACGAAACGCATTACATTGACTCATACTGCGTTCAAACAGCTCATCAATCGCTAATTTCTAAATACGATTCTTCTGAAAACGAGTGAAATCAATAAGCAATTCATCGTCGTATAGAAAAGCAAAGCAAGTAGAGAGATCATCATCGTGAATTGAGGATCTAACTTGTTTTTCCAGTCATTTATAGCTAATTGTTTGATTTCAATATCACTTTTATTTTCTAGTTCCGGTTGATTTTGACGAATAGCATCTAATTCCTTCTTTGTGTCTATGCGAACATAAACTTCATTCATCTTCTTTTCACGAAATTCAGGGAATATCTGTCCGTAATAGAAAAACAAAAATACGCTGACTACAACGGTGTAAGGAACTCCGGCTAGCATGCCATTTTTAATATCCACCAACAAGTTGCTTTCGGTCTGTGCTCGTTTATGCTTGTAAATACTCCAAGTAATCACAAACGTGAGGAGAAACATATTTAATAGTCCGAAGTATTTTATATCATACAACGAAATACTAAGCGCTAATGCGCCCATTTTCACGGCGATCCAAACAAGACTAGCGATGAGTCCGTATTTTACGGCTTTGTTCATTATTTATTCATTGAAATCAAAAATTCTTCGTTCGACATGGTGTTTTCCATGTGTGATTTTAAGAATTCCATTGCTTCAACTGGATTCATATCAGCAATAAACTTGCGGATTAACCAAACGCGTTGAAGTATGTCTTTCTTCACCAATAAATCCTCGCGACGTGTACCTGAAGCGGTAATGTCGATGGCTGGATAAATACGACGGTTCGAAATCTTACGATCCAACTGTAATTCCATGTTTCCTGTTCCTTTGAACTCTTCAAAGATGACTTCATCCATTTTGGAACCAGTTTCTGTCAATGCTGTTGCAAGAATAGATAATGATCCACCGTTTTCGATTTTACGCGCAGAACCGAAGAAGCGTTTTGGTTTGTGAAGAGCGTTTGCATCGACACCACCAGAAAGCACTTTTCCAGATGCTGGAGAAACAGTATTGTAGGCGCGTGCCAAACGTGTAATGGAATCAAGTAAGATGCACACATCGTGTCCACATTCCACCAAGCGTTTTGCTTTTTCTAGAACCATGTTTGCCACTTTTACGTGACGTTCAGCTGGTTCATCGAAAGTTGATGCAATGACTTCTGCTTTTACGCTTCTTGCCATGTCTGTTACCTCTTCTGGACGCTCGTCAATTAAAAGAACAATTAAATAGGTTTCAGGATGGTTTGCTGCAATCGCATTCGCAACATCCTTCAATAACATGGTTTTACCTGTTTTTGGCTGCGCAACGATCATTCCACGTTGTCCTTTACCAATGGGAGCAAAAAGATCCATGACACGCGTGGAAAGTGTTTCTTGAGCGTGACCAGTTAATTTGAATTTCTCCGAGGGAAATAAAGGTGTTAAATATTGGAAAGGTACTCTATCGCGAATGTATGATGGATGACGTCCGTTGATTGATTCAACTTTGACCAATGGGAAGAATTTCTCTCCTTCTTTTGGAGGACGAATGCTTCCTTTTACGGTATCTCCCGTCTTCAAGCCAAAAAGTTTGATTTGATTTTGAGAAACATAAATATCATCTGGCGAAGGTAAATAGTTATAGTCTGAAGAACGTAAGAAACCAAATCCTTCTTGAATAACTTCCAAAACACCTTCAGCTGAAACGATGCCAACTAAGTCGTAATTCGACTCATCCGGTTTTTCAGTCGACTCCACAGGAGTGTTTCGCTGGTGTTGTTGACGTTGGTGATTAGGATTCTGATTAGGATTCTGATTCTGATTCTGATTCTGATTTGGGTTTTGATTTGGGTTTTGTTGACGGTTATTGTCTCTTCTATTTTGTTGATTGGACTGACCTTCATTTTGTGTATGCGTGCGTTCAACACGTTCGTGACGGTGAACAGGTTTTTTCGCTTCTCTTACAGGGCTTTCTTGTGTCGTTTCCGTTGCGGGAGCAGTAATTTGCTTTTCTTCCGCTACAACATTCGTTGCTTCTTGAGCGGCAATGGCTTCTGTTGTTTGACGAATTCTCGGTTTACGTTCGTTTCGAACAGGAGCTTCAGATTCAACTGGTTTGGTTGTTTTAACTGGACGTGCGGTTTTTACTTCCTTAACATCTGATGATTCAATTTCCTTTATTCCATCAACCTGAACTGGTGTATCTCCAGCTATTTTGGAAAGGAGTTCAGATTTCTTAAGTGTTTCACTATTTTCTATTCCCAGGGTTTGTGCAATAGTACGAAGTTCTGAGATTTTTTTTGTCTCTAATGTTTTACGATCCATTAATGATTGTCTATGTAAATAACGTGTGATTTTGGAGATGCTTGAACCGATGGTTCGAAAGAATTCACCGCAAGTTTACTAAAAAATGTTTATTCAAACATCATTTTGTGAAAAAACTATGTTTTTCTTTTTTTCTTTTTTGCAGCTGGAAACAGTATGTTGTTTAATATCAGCCTGTAACCTGGTGAATTTGGGTGTAAACTTAAGTCCGTAAATGGGTCTCCAACGTAATGTTGGTAATCTTCAGGGTCATGTCCGCCATAAAATGTCCATGTACCTTGTCCTAATTCTCCATGAATGTAACGTGCTGTATTGGCAATTTTGTTTTCACCGAGTATCAGAACATTTGATTTGATGAGGTCTTTTCTGAAATCGGTTGTTTGACCCATAAATCCGTTAACGACATCTACATGACATTGTGTCAACATGGTTGGAACAACATCCCATTTTGCGGAGAAATCAAAGAGCGTAAATTGGTCCATTTTCTCTGTAATTTGTCCTTTGGTTCGAAGATCACTTGCATCGATGTCACTGTATTCATAAACCATTGGGTCTTGAACTAAATGGAAATCATGAAAGGCAAACGTTTGATCGAAATTAAGTTTGTCCTGTGCCCGTGGGTCAGCTGGATCACCGTCGAAAACAGATGCGCATAAGTCGAGACCCTGAGCAGCCAAGGCAATATCAAAGCTATCCGTTCCGCTACACATGGTAAATAAGAATCCACCTCCAATAACGAAGTTCTTTAAGTTTTGTGCAACGGCTAATTTCAATTCTGAAACCTTATTAAATCCAAGCATTTTTGCATTTTTTTCAGCCACAGCTACTTGTTCTTGATACCATGCTTGGTAACGTGCGTTCGCATAAAATTTACCATATTGGCCGGTGAAATCTTCGTGGTGAAGGTGTAGC
>CAIRMS010000012.1 GCA_903879765.1 uncultured Flavobacteriales bacterium | reverse complement strand
TTGCTCGGATTCTTCACTTACTTTGAGTGGAAGAAAATATCCATTAGAAAAGAGGTGAAACAGGCTATCAAACATTCCGTACCTGAATCTCAATTAATTCGTTTTCATTTCACTTTTCACGAAGCGCATCAGTTAAAATGGGTGAAATCCCATGAGTTTATCTTGAAAGGACACTATTTTGATGTCATCCACAAAGCAAAAAGTAAGAACGGATACTTCTTTAAATGTATTAGCGATGACCAGGAAACGGTCCTTTTTTCGCAGTTACGATCCATTACTTCGTTTAATATCAGTCATTCTGGAGAAAATCAACCGGTAAATGTGTGGTTTAAATTTCTTTCTGAACCGATGGAAGTTGTAACTGCAACGCATGATTATTCAATAAATGAAATTGAACAAAATTCATCGGTACTTACATCTTACGAAGAAACTTTTTATTCTTCCTTCCTTTCAACAGAAACCCCACCGCCAGATTTTATTAGTTAAATCCTACTACTACTACTACGTATTGTATTAACTAATAAAAAAATCAAATGAAAAATTTCTATTGGGGCATTTTATGTCTCCTAACTATTTTATATACCCCTTCGTTTGCACAAACGAAAATTCAAATCATGGACGATGTGAGTACAGAACCTGTTTCAGGTGTTCTGATTTCACAAGTTTATTCAACTGATGTTTATTCAACTGATAAAAAGTCAAACAGCACAAGCGACAAAAACGGTTTCGCTTTGGTGAAATTTGATGGATCGAAAATCACCTTGTCGCATGAGGATTATTATCCATTAGTGATTCAACAATCCAGTTTGAATCAGTATGGACAGGTGTTTCTGATACCGAACATTCAAACCATGGATGAAACAGTGATTTCTGCGAGTCGTAACCTGGAAAAAAGAAAAGACGTTGCTCAAAAAGTTCAAGTCATGAGAGCAAAGGAAATTCAATTTCAGAACCAAAGCTCTACCGCTGATTTAATGACACAAACAGGAAATGTATTCGTTCAAAAAAGTCAACTTGGTGGTGGAAGTCCAATCATTCGTGGATTTGAAACGAATAAAGTGCTATTGGTTGTTGATGGAGTTCGAATGAATAACGCGATTTACCGCGGTGGACACTTACAAAACATCATCACGATTGACAATGCGATGTTGGACCGTGTCGAAGTGATTTATGGTCCCGGTTCGGTTGTTTATGGTTCAGACGCCCTTGGAGGTGTGATGTCCTTTACAACGAAGAATCCAACCTTGAGTACAACGGATGAATTGTTAGTGAAGTCTGGTGGATTCGCACGTTATTTTTCTGCCGCTTCCGGTTACGCTGCGAATGCAAATGTTTCGGTTGGATCAAAAAGATTTGGATCATTGACGTCATTCACGTATTCAAATTATGGCGATTTACGTCAAGGTGCGGTTCGAAGTCCGTTTGTTGGGAATTTTGGTTCTCGTCCTTGGTATGTAGAGCGAATCAATGGGAAAGATTCCATGATGATGAATGCAGACAGCAATTTACAAGTCGGTTCTGCATACACGCAATATGACATCCTTCAAAAATTTACGTTTGTTCAAAAGGAAGGTGTGACGCATAAATTGAATGTTCAATTGTCAAATTCGAGCAACATAGATCGTTATGACCGTTTGACTCAAATGTCCGGTTCGAAACCGAAATTTGCGGAATGGTATTACGGGCCACAATTCAGGTTATTCGCTGCGTACACGCTAGAGTTGACGAATAAAACGAAGTTGTATGATCAAGCAAGAATAACCATCGGAACACAGTCCATTGAGGAAAGTCGCATGGACCGCAGATTCAATAAAAGCATGTTGAATCACCGTATTGAAAATGTGGCTATTGCAACAATGAACGCTGATTTTAACAAACGAATTGGCCGAAATGAATTGCGTTATGGTGTAGATGCATTTTACAACAAAGTAAATTCAACAGCATTCGTTGAGGACATCGTTGCGGACACTACAGGGAGTTTAGATACACGTTTTCCTGATGGAGGTTCAACTATGACATCCATTGCGGCATACGCTACACATACCATTGAGTTTTCAGATAAGTTGATTCTTAACGATGGACTTCGTTTTTCAAACGTTGGACTTTCATCTACTTTCATTAATAAAACGTATTTCCCACTTCCGGTGAATTCAATCAATCAAAATAACTCTGCATTGAATGGGAATATTGGCTTGATTTATATGCCGACAAGTAAATGGAGATTCACAGCAACAGGATCAACTGGATTCCGTGCACCAAACGTGGATGATATGACAAAAGTGTTTGAATCAGTCCCCGGAAAAGTTGTGGTTCCAAATGCAAATTTAAAACCAGAGTACACATACAATGCTGAATTAGGGATTTTACACCTAATTGCATCTGGAGTAACAGCATCTGTTAATGGATACTATACGTATTTGGTAAATGGATTAACGGTTCAAAATGGAACCTTCGAAGGACAAGACTCGATCCTGTATGATGGCCAATTAAGCCAAGTAATGTCGACCGTGAATGCGGCGAAGGCAAGAATCTTCGGTGTTGAAGGAATGTTAAATGCAAAATTGAACGAGCAATTCAATTTATTAGCAACAGTGAATTACACGAATGGTCGAATTTTAACTGATTCCATTCCTTATCCATTAGATCATATTCCACCGACATTTGGAAAAGTATCTTTAGGTTATATAAACGGGAAGTTTCGTTCAGAATTTTTCGTAAACTATTCAGGATGGAAAAGAATCGCAGATTACAACATGATTGGAGAGGATAACTTCGTATACGCAACTGCTTCTGGAATGCCAAGTTGGTA
>CAIRMS010000011.1 GCA_903879765.1 uncultured Flavobacteriales bacterium | reverse complement strand
TCAATTTTTAAAGTAATCAAGATCATCAAGAGATAATCAAACTCACCAAGGAAAACATTTCTTAAATTAGTGACATGGTATAGAACGATAAAACCAGTGATGCGTTAGCCAATCAATTCGACATTCCACTAACAAGAGTCAATAGTTAATATATGAAATAAAAAACAATAGTCAAAAGTTAAATAGAGTTAAAATGGTTATGTCTACTTATGTTCAACCCACTAAAGTGCCACAATATTCAGCATTTGTAAAGCTCTATTTACTCCCATTCAAAAAATGCAAGGTAAATACAAAGACATCATACTTATTTTAAATGAACTTAATTTAACTAACCCAGAAAAATAAATCATTCATATTTGCATCCGATGCATATATAATTCACATTTTAGTTTATTATGAAACAAACCAAAACCAACCTTAATATTTTTCTAAAACCCTTCACAATCATCTCATCCGACCTGACACGTCCTTGGGGAGGGTTTTACGTGATTGATGAAACCCAAGCGCAACTGTTTGCAGATACTTTTTTTAATGGACTGGATGTAAATACACTGACCATAGGAGGGAAGTTGAGCCCAAAGATTTTATTGGTGGCACCAAACCAGCGTTTGTCGTGGCAATACCACAATCGCCGTGCCGAGATTTGGAAGGTAGTGGAAGGTCCTGTGGCAGTGAAACGCAGTCTTACGGATGAAGAAGGTGAGCTCGTGGTATACCAAGTAGGTGAAACCATCAAATTGGCACAGGGCGAACGCCACCGTCTTATTGGCTTGGACAATCAAGCGATTATTGCAGAAATTTGGCAACACACAGATGTGGCACAACCTTCAGATGAAGAGGATATTGTGCGCGTACAAGATGATTTTGGACGATAAATAAGTCATCCAAAAGGAAGAAAATTAAAAAGAGTTTAAGTATAGAACATAAATGACAATGGCATTAAAAGCAATTAATCCAACACATACCGCTGCTTGGCAACAACTAAAAGCACATTTCGAACAGGTTGAAAATCTTCAAATGCTCGACTTGTTTTCTGCTGACCCCATACGAACGGAAAAAATGCACATCGAATGGAATGATTTTTTATTGGATTATTCTAAAAATAGAGTGACCGATGAAACGATGCGCCTGTTGCTTTCGTTGGTAAAGGAAGTAGATTTAGCAGACGCGATTCGTAAATATTTCGCAGGAGAGGTCATCAATCAAACAGAAAATAGAGCCGTTTTACATACCGCTTTACGCGCAAGTAATCAGGAGGTGCTACTAGTTGATGGCGAAAATATTACCCCGGAAATAAAAGTGGTTCAAGCCAAAATGAAAGCCTTTTCAGAAAGCATTATTTCTGGTGAACATAAGGGTTATACTGGAAAGTCAATTACCGATGTCGTGAACATTGGGATTGGTGGTTCCGATTTAGGTCCGGCAATGATGGTGGAGGCCTTACAGTTTTACAAGAATCAGTTGAATGTCCATTTTGTATCAAATGTTGATGGTGACCACGTTCAAGAAGTACTTAAAAAGTTAAATCCTGAGACGACACTTTTTGTGATTGTTTCAAAGACGTTTACGACACAAGAGACCTTAACGAATGCGGAGACGATTCGCGCTTGGTTTTTACAATCCGCAACAAGAGAAGACGTGGCGAAACATTTTGTGGCGGTTTCGACGAACCTAAGTAAGGTGCAAGAATTTGGAATTTCCCCGGAGAATATCTTCCCGATGTGGGATTGGGTAGGAGGACGTTTTTCACTTTGGAGTTCGGTAGGATTATCGATTAGTTTGGCAGTCGGTTACGACAACTTTGAAAGTTTGCTAAATGGCGCTCATGACATGGATGAGCATTTCAAAACAGCTGCTTTTGAAGAGAATATTCCAGTAGTTATGGCTTTGCTGAGTATTTGGTATAATAACTTTTTTGGCGCTGAAACAGAGGCCATTATTCCCTACAGTCAATACTTGCAGAAATTAGCTCCTTATTTGCAACAAGGCATCATGGAAAGTAACGGTAAGCACATCGGCCGGGATGGAAAACCAGTGAATTATGAAACAGGAACCATCATTTGGGGTGAGCCGGGAACGAATTCACAGCATGCTTTTTTTCAGTTAATCCATCAAGGAACAAAATTGATTCCAAGTGATTTTATTGGTTTCAAGCAATCTCTCTATGGAAATAAGGATCACCACGATAAGCTGATGTCCAATTTCTTTGCGCAAACGGAAGCCTTGTTGATGGGTAAAACAGATGCACAGGTGAAAGAGGAGTTTGTAAAACAAGGCGTTTCAGCAGAAACAGCAACTTTTTTATTGCCGTTCAAGGTGTTCAAAGGGAACAAACCAACGAATACGTTATTGATAGAGAAATTGAGTCCGTCAAGTGTCGGATCTTTAGTGGCACTTTATGAACACAAGCTTTTTGTTCAAGGTGTAATTTGGAACATATTTAGCTATGATCAATGGGGTGTTGAACTCGGAAAACAACTAGCAACGAGTATTTTAGGGGAAATTGATAAAAAAGAGCTCGCTCCACATGATGCATCGACCACATTCTTACTTAAAAAGTACATCAACTAAAGAATGTTTGACCAAAAAATCAATTGTTTTTTGTCTTTGTTTCAACGTGTCATTCACAACTTGATTGAAATGACTTATGCAAAGGGATATTCTTATTTTTTAAATTTCAAATTATTCTAATCATACACATGCAAAAACACCTGTTTTTACTCTCATTTTTGCTCTTAAATCAATTTTCTTGGGCTCAAATGAAGGTCTCGAAAAGCGCCCATTTATCTTTTAATACT
>CAIRMS010000010.1 GCA_903879765.1 uncultured Flavobacteriales bacterium | reverse complement strand
CAAGCGCATAGTGCATTGCGCGAAGTATTGGAACAAATTTCTCCAAATCATCCAGATCACACCGATTTCTATGGTGCAATTAAACAGATCAAAAGCAATCATTTCACTGTCGATTTTACAGACGAATTACAACCTTTTTACTTAGAAACACTTCTGAAAAAGGAGCTTTACCATCAGAACATACACCAGGACTTTGTTTACGGAATTTATGATTGTTTCACGGATTCCATCGTTTTAGGGAATCTCATCAAATTCACCAAAGATTCGCTTTATGCCGATTCGAAAAAAAGTTTACCTGGATTAACTCCTGAGTCTTTAAACCTCACCAAAGATGGACATTACTTTACGGTGTATTTTCCAAATGTTCAACCAAAACCCATAGCATCCGCATCGTTCGTCTCCCCTTGGGTTTATTTGATCATTATCATTTTGTTTGTTATTGTATTTTTTGCGTTTAGTTTGGGAATCATCATTCGACAAAAAAAATTATCCGAAGTCAAAACAGACTTCATTAACAACATGACACACGAATTAAAAACACCGATTTCCACCATAAGTCTTTCGAGTGAAATGCTAATGCGCATGAATTTAGACGATGAAAATCAAGAGAAAATTCGAAAATATGCCAGCATCATTTTTAAGGAAAATAAACGTCTCGAAAATCAAGTGGAACGGGTGTTAAATGTAGCGAAACTTGACAAGGAGCAAGTCATTTTAGATAAGGAACTCTTTAATGTACACGAGTTATTAGACGAAGTAAAAGAGAATTTTGAGTTTAATCAAACCGAAATAGGCGGAACAATAAGCCTGGATTGTAGTGCCCTTGACTTTAAAATTCAAGCAGATGCGGTTCACGTAACGAATGTCATTTATAACCTATTGGATAATGCCATAAAATACTGTGAAGGAAAAGCAATTATTCACATCCTTACAAGAAATGAACGAAATGGACTTTTAATTGAAGTTAGTGACTGTGGGATTGGTATAAAAAAGGAAAACATCAAACTTATCTTCGATAAATTCTATCGCGTTCCAACAGGAAATGTGCACGATGTTAAAGGTTTTGGACTTGGTCTCTTTTATGTGAAATTAATTATTGAAGCACACAAGGGGAAAATTGATGTTAAAAGTACCTTGGGTAAGGGCACGACATTTTCAATTTGGCTACCTCTTTCCTGATTTTTTCACACGAATTAACTGAACATCCGGCTGAGGAAAAACACCCTTTCTCACCATTGTTTTCTTTTTCGTGTTCAGAATAAATCGTTCGTCAATTCCTGTATTCTCTCGAGCCATTGTTAGTAATAATTCATCCGGATTCGTTGACTTTGAAACAGCATATACATTTTGATACTTGCTATTTCCGATGGATAACGATACACTATCCTTGTTCAATTTGATTTCTATTTTCGCTGGCGATACCTCAATCAATTCCTGACCGAGAAGTGCAGTATATTTTGGTATTTCACCATGGTATTCTTTCAAATGTTTTCGCTTTAAACGCACAGATTGAGCGGAAACATCGTTCGCGAGAATGGTGAAAAAAGCGACAATTACGATCCATTTCATACACGAAAATACACATTTCCTTTG
>CAIRMS010000009.1 GCA_903879765.1 uncultured Flavobacteriales bacterium | reverse complement strand
TTCCTTTAGAGCATCCACTGCGAAAGCACAAGTACAGGTTCATGTCAAAAATGAATCAGGAAAGTCGGCAAAAATAAAGGTGGAAACGATGATTGAGGACGGTAAAGGTTATTCTTACCGAACAATTTCTGCCACAAAAGAGTTGGCAGCTCATTCAAGTCAACAAATCGAATCAAATGCCATCGTTCATAACGCTGAACTATGGAGTCCGAGTCATCCGTTTTTGTACGATATGACTGTTCGTGTGTACAAAGACAATAAATTGGTGGACGAACAACACCAAAAAGTAGGTGTCCGTTTTTTTGAATTGAAAGATGATGGATTTTACTTGAATGGATCGAAATACGAGCTGGCCGGAACGAATCGACACCAAGAATATCCTTATGTTGGTTATGCACTTTCGGATAATGCCAATTGGCGTGATGCAGTCATGATTAAAAATGCCGGATTCAATTTTGTGCGACTTTCCCATTATCCGCAGTCAGAGTCCTTTTTGGATGCCTGTGATGAACTTGGATTGATTGTCATGGACTGTCTACCTGGCTGGCAATTCATGGGAGATTCAACGTTTCAAGTCAACGTTAAACAGAATCTACGCGACATGGTTCGACGCGACCGTAATCGTGCCTGTGTCCTGTTTTGGGAGAATTCTTTGAACGAAACGTGGATGGAACCTCCATTTACAAAAGAATTGAATGCCATTCTGGATGATGAAATGCCGTTTTATTCCATTAGCTGCAGTTGGATTGATGATCCATCTTACGATTTGTTTATTCCTGCACGTCAACATGCCAAAGCACCAGTCTATTGGAATTCCTATCAAAATGGAACGAAACACATCCTCGTTGCCGAATACGGTGATTGGGAATATTACGCGCAAAACGCTGGATTCCAACAAAGTACTTTCTCGGATTTGAAGGAAGAAGAACGAACATCGCGTCAGTTGCGGTCTGCTGGCGAGAAACGTTTATTGCAACAAGCGTTCAACTTTCAGGAAGCCAGTAATTCAAATCACCAAGGAAAACAAATTATCGGTGAAGCCAATTGGTTGATGTTCGATTATAACCGCGGTTATAGTCCAGACTTGGAATCTTCCGGAATCGCGGATATTTTTAGGATTCCGAAATTCTCCTACGATTTTTATAAAAGTCAAGTCTCACCTTTGGATTCATTGCGTGATCCGCGTTTAGAATCCGGTTATAATTTAAGTATTGCTACTTTCTGGACTCCTGAATCTCCGCTTGATGTGACCGTATTTAGCAACGCAGAAGAAGTGGAATTGTACCTAAACGACTCTTTGATTGGACGACAAAAACCGATAATCAATTCCTTTAGTGATCATTTAAATCATCCACCTTTTCATTTTCAAGTTTCTAAATTTGTTCCGGGAACGTTAAAAGCTGTTGGATTTGCGAATAATAAAGAAGTCGCTTTCCGACAAGTATTTACTCCAGGAATCCCAAATGGCATGAACATGGATATCGTAACGGAAGGCAGACCAATTTCCAAGGATCAAATGGACTTGGTTTTCGTTAGAGCGTTCGTTACTTCGGATGAAACAATCGTTCCGACAGCAGAAGAGGAAATCACTTTCAAAATCATCAAGGGGAAAAATGC
>CAIRMS010000008.1 GCA_903879765.1 uncultured Flavobacteriales bacterium | reverse complement strand
CGTGCAATTTGAAAGATAGTTTGAATGTACGATTGAGGTTTGGCTTCGGACTAAATCACAAGTTGAGAGTGTTAGACTACCCTTCTGCGTTGACATACATTCATGAAAAACAGTCTTTTGTGGAAGTATGCCCTTCTATTGGTAAATCTAGAAAATTCGGTCTATTTACCTTAAATACAGGTTTGGAAATCCCACTGTACTTCGTTTCAACGTATATGCAGCAGCGATGATTCCATCTGCTTTTTCCCTTACCGTGTGGAAATGTGCCCCGAACTCAACAGTTGGAAGTGCTTGGGTCAATTGCGGGAATAAACTACGTACATCTTCGGGATTGGCACAGCCAATGGTATCCGATAGCGCTAGAATTGAAATCCCAAGGTTTTTATGCAAACGTTCCGACCAACTTACTACTAAATCTGTGTTCCATTCTTCCCCATACGGATTACCAAATCCCATGGATAAGTATACGACAAGTTCTTTCTTTGCTTTTTGCGCGATGGACTGAATGCTTTCCAAATTATGCATCGAATCGTCAATAGAGGTATTGGTGTTTCGTTGTTGAAATTGTTCAGAAATGGAAAATGGATAACCCAAATAGTGGATTTCATCGAAAGAAGCGGCATCTGTTGCGCCACGTTCATTGGCCACAATCGCCAATAATTTAGAGGAAGTAGTCAGGTTTAATCCTTTCAACACCTCCGCTGTATCACGCATTTGCGGAATGGCTTTCGGAGAAACAAAACTTCCAAAATCGATTGTATCGAATCCGCAGTTCAGTAACTGATTGATGTAGCTGGTTTTTATTTCCGTTGGAATAAATTCATGCAATCCTTGCATGGCATCCCTCGGACACTCAACGATTTTTAATTCAGGCATGTTGTCCTTTTTTGATGAGTGCTTGATTGATTTCTTTGATCAATCCTGGACCTTCGTAGATGAATCCAGAATACAATTGAACCAAGGTCGCACCGGCATCTAATTTATCTAATGCATCTTGTGCCGTGTGAATTCCACCAACAGCAATCATCGGAATACTTCCGTTGGATTTCGTGTGAATGTAGCGAATCACTTCTGTAGATCGCTTTGTCAATGGTTTTCCAGATATACCACCAGCACCTAGTGCCTCTACTTCCGAACTCGGTGTGATCAATCCTTCGCGACTAATGGTTGTATTTGTTGCAATGAGTCCAGCGATTTTTGTCTCCTGAACAATTTCAATGATTTCATCCAATTGTTCATTTGTCAAATCTGGCGCAATTTTTAATAATATTGGTTTTGGATTCGCTTTGGTTTCATTTTTACTTTGCAGCGTGGACAACAATTCCATCAAGGGTTCTTTTTCCTGCAAAGCGCGTAAATTAGGTGTATTTGGAGAGGAAACGTTCACGACAAAATAATCAACCTCATCAAATAGTTCCTCGAAACAAATCATGTAATCATTGAGTGCTTCTTCGTTTGGAGTCCACTTATTCTTGCCGATATTTCCACCAATAATAAGTTTACGGCTTTTTCTTGCTTTTAAATGTTTCAATGCTTCCTGAACACCGTCATTATTGAATCCCATGCGATTCAAAATAGCCTCGTCTTTTTTCAAGCGAAACAAACGCGGCAGATCATTTCCTGGTTGAGCGAGCGGAGTAACTGTTCCAATTTCAATGAAACCGAAACCACAACTTTCCATTTCGTTGAAGTACTTGGCATTTTTATCAAATCCAGCTGCAAGTCCAACAGGATTCGGGAATTTTAGTCCAATAAACTCTCGTTCTAAAATGGGATTCTGAACATGGTAGATGGAACGAAAAATCCATTTACTAGGTGGGAATTTCACCAGTAATTTAAGGAGTCCAACTACAAAATAGTGCACTTTTTCCGCATCAAAACGGAACAAAATAGAACGGAACAATTGATACATGCGCAAATGTAAAAACTAATTTCTACATCGCGGGGGATGTTCCTAAATTTAGAACAAAATCAATGCGGTAAAAACACCACCAATTGCGTAGAGCCAGGGATTCATGATCCATTTCTGATATTTTACTCCTCCGTAGATGGAATCAAAATCCATACGTTTTCTAATTTGTTCCGAGCTTGGCTCATCCCTGTCCAGTAGAAATTTTATCATAGTCATTCTTTTTGGTAAAATAATTCTTTCAATTTCAATAAGGCACGAAATGTTTTCACTTTCGCATTGTTTTCAGAAAGTCCTACAATTTCTCCAATTTCACGAAATGAACGTTTCTCAAAAAAACGCATCTCGATTAATTGCAATTGAGTTTCCTTCAATTTACCCATCGCGTTCAACAATTTTGCTCTGTTTTCCTCACTGCTGTCATCTGTAAAATCATCCATCACTTGTTTCAAGGTCACAGAATCAATGCTCACTGTTCTTTGTGCTTTTTTATCACGAAAAGACTGATACAATTCGCTTTTCGCAATGCGAAATAACCAAGAAGAAAATGGGACTCCCCTATTTTCGTATTTCTGGATACTGCCCATTGCTTTGATGAACACACAAGATGTGATGTCATAAGCACTTTCGATTTCATCGACACGTTTGAACACATAGCGAAAAATCGCTTCATGGTAACGTTCGTACAAAGGAGCAAAATAGCGCGGGTGTTCTTTCGCACGCTCAACGAGTCTCATTTCCTCATCAAGACGAAATGCACTCTGATGGTAAGTCATGTTGACAGCCATAGGTTCTGGTTTTAGTTCTAGTTTGATTTATTTGGAGAATTCACGACGCTTGCAGACGCCGCTTATTTGCATAACGCCAGTTTTTAAAAAATGTAACACTTTTTTTTGAAAAAAAATTTACATTAAAGTGAAATCCTAAGCTGAATAAGCAAATCCGACTTTTTATTTCCCGTTATTTGTTCGGGTCCAGAACTAATTGTCGAGCGGTTTTCATATAAAAAGACCCCGTATTTAATCCACAAATCACACGTGCGCCAAAACGAATAACGCAAAAGGACATATGCCCTACTTCCTTGATAGTAATAAGCAGGCACGGCAAAAACATACAGTGCATTGCTTTCAAAGGTGTAAATTCTAGTGTCGTAACTATCCGTATCAAACAAGGCAAAGCGAAAGGATAAATCGTATGGACGACTTTTCGGTTTAAAAATTAAATCCTGCGTCAAAAGCATTCCCTTTTCAGGTGTGTTGCTTGGACGATGAATGGTCACGTACTCCAATCTTGTTTTTAAAGAAATAAATTCATTCAAGACACAGGACATATTCAAACGGTAATTTCGCTGAAGTACATCTTCGATTTCTGTGACTGTTCCATCACTATCCCGGCTGTTCTTTTGGCGTAATTGCTGACGAAATCTCCCATAAATCTCAAAGGTCTTTGATGGTTTGTACACCGGCTGTATCAAGATTTCATGTCCATTAGAAGGAGCATCAACTCCGTATTTCATCCACGGAAACTTAAATAAATCCACATACGCATTTACGGTCCAAGCTGAAGCAAGTTTCCATTTTAAGGCCGCATACGTACCTTCTTCGTTTTGCGTATTGCTTCCTTCGGAGAATCCTGCGTTGTACAGTGTCTGATACTCTTTTTGATAATTGCGATACAACAAACCAAAACTGAACCTTGGGTCTAAGGACATCATGGCTGCATGCACCATTGCCCAACCTTTTTGCGGATCCATTTCAGGCCTTAATACTTTTGACACTTCACCGAAGACATTGATGTTTTTAAAGACGTAGCTGTAATCCGAACTGATTGATGTGAATTGTGTTCCTCGAAAATCAAATTGATTGTAATATTGAATGTCTTTATTATACGGCCTATCATATCCCTGATGTACGACCGCTCCTCCCCAACGAAAGGCACCATTTGAATAACGAATGTTGGCACCGATAATGCGTTCGCTGAGTCCATTCTTTTTCGCAATTTCACTCGTGGTTCGATGTAAGCCAGTTAAATCGATGGTTGAAACGAACTCTAAATCATCATAGCTTGTATCGGATACGGAGACACCGTCCATTCTCTTTTGCGAAGCAAACATGAGCAAAGACCAATTTTTATAGCCAAAATCTGCTGCAACACCGCGTAGAAAACGAGATTCATCCACGGAAGTATAGGCGCGAATTGGAATCGCTGTTCGTTTCATCGTCGTTAAGTCTGCTGTTTTTCCAAAAGCGTAACTTGACCATAAATTGAGCCCTTGTCCAATTTGAACCTGAAAATCTCCTACGGCAACAGACTTCACATATTTCCCTCCTTTAAAAAATGCATGAGCGGAATAAAAGTCGAATCCTTGTTTCTGGGTTCCTTTAAAGAATTGTTCGCCTGCATCTTTTTCAGCCGTTATTCCAACAGAAATATTTGTTTTATATGTGTAGCGAAAACGAGAATAATACCGATCTCCATTTCCATAATAATATTTATTCGAGGACTGAAGAACGGAGTCACTGACATCAGCATATCCAGCTTTGAATTGCATATTCGGTTGGTAGCGCAAATATTGTTCGAAGCGTCCTTCCTTCATTGCTTCTTTCCATGTAATGTGCAATTGATCCAATCGATCATCCACACGAACAAAGGGCAAAACCAGTTGAATAATTTGCGGATCCCAATACGCTAAACTTTGAAGTTCATATATGGATATCAATTTCCCGTAAGCTTTTCGATGAAGCAACAGTTCATTGATTTGCACACCCGAAAGTAAGTACAGCTCTTCTAATTCTTCACCAGAAGTTGCATTCAAATTAATGGGGTGATCATAATAAAAATTGAGTTGTTCAATAACATTCGTCAAGTCTAAATTCTCCGATTGAAACTGCTCTGAAATAAATTCAATGCGTTGTTGAATCACTTCATTTCGATCCTGAGCAAAAAGGTTCGCTCCAGTTATCAAAAGTAAAATGCAACAAAAGCACCTCATATTACTT
>CAIRMS010000007.1 GCA_903879765.1 uncultured Flavobacteriales bacterium | reverse complement strand
ATTTAATGAAAGAAGAAAACGAAGAATACTTAGAAGCGGCCTTAAACGGAGACATGGTTGAAATTGCTGATGCACTAGGAGATCAATTGTACATTCTGTGTGGAACAATTTTAAGACATGGTTTACAAGATAAAATCGTAGAAGTTTTTGAAGAAATCCAACGATCCAATATGAGCAAGCTTGATGCAGATGGAAAACCAATTTACCGCGAAGACGGGAAGGTCTTAAAGTCTGATCGTTATTTCAAACCAAATATTGCGGCTATTTTAACTAAATAGAGTTTTACACGAATTTGTTTTCATTACTTTTTTCGAATGCCATATTTTGGCGAATGAAGGATGCTTAGATTTGTTATCTAAAGGTAAGTGAATGACAGATATCTCTATTTATTTCCAAGCTGTTTCAGATAATGGAAATTGGCAAGACCAAGAACTTGGCGCGTACGTAATAAAAAATCAGCTTGATTTCCCGGAATTAGACAAAAACAGTTGTGCGTTATTTTATGTGCCAGAATATAGAGGGAGTGACATTGACAACACGGTAAGTTCTTCTCACTTTCGCGAAGCATTTTACAAACTGCACAATGAACAAGATTGGAAAACGCCGATATATGATCTAGGCGATATTCTGCCAGGAAATACGCTAGAGGATACTTATTTTGCGGTAGCTAAAGTCGTTGCAGAATTGGTGAAAAATAAAATCATTCCCATTGTCATCGGAGGGAGTCAAGACTTGACCGTTGCCATGTATAATGGATATGAAAGCCTAGAGCAGTTAGTAAATATCTGTTCGATTGATCATTCGCTAGATCTTGGCTCTCCAAATGAAGAAATCAGTGCAAACGGTTTTCTAAGTCAAATCCTTCTAAAACGTCCATGTTACCTTTTTAATCATTCAAATATCGGCTTACAAATACCGTATGCGAGTGCAAAGGAATTTGATTTATTTGAAAAACTCTATTTTGATATATGTCGACTTGGGGAATTTAATCAAGACTTTACCAAGGCGGAACCACACATTCGCAATGCAGACATCATTAATATCGACTATCAATCCATAAAAGCTTCTGAGACCATGAACCTCAATGGTATTCCAAACGGATTCTATGCGGAACAAATCTGTCAGATTGCACGATATGCCGGAATTTCGGACAAAGTAACGTCATTTGGGGTTTTCAATTTCGAAAGCGTCAACGTCATGTCTGACAAGCTTCTTGCAGAGATCATCTGGTACTTTATCCAAGGCACAATGTCTAGAAAAGGCGACTTTCCTATTGGAGGCAAGTCTGAATATACCCGATTCACTGTTTTTCTTGAAGAATCGGGGCGAGAAATCGTGTTTTTTAAAAGTAATAAATCTGCCCGTTGGTGGATGGAAGTACCGTATCCTCCTCAAAGTGGAACAAAATATGAAAGACACCACATGGTTCCTTGTAATAAATTGGATTATGATAATGCCATGAATAATGAAATGCCTGATTTGTGGTGGAAAACCTATCAAAAACTCGGTTAACTGCAAGATAAAATTCCACATTCATTTTATTTTTACATTTAAATTTCTTATTTTAGCACCTTAAAATATCATTTTCTTAACCGAGAATGGTAATTTATATTTGTTAAATAAACCATATGCTATTGAAAACCAAGCTATTAACTATCTTGTTAGTCGCAGTAATTGGATCTGTCCAAGCGCAACAAGATAAGCTCGTTACTCACTTTATTTATGATAAAATGAGTATAAATCCGGGTAAAACAGGTCTTGACTTGTACAATGGAATTTGTGCAACCTCAATTTATCGTAATCAATGGGATAAAGTGAATGGTGCTCCTAATTCGGCGATCTTAAATATTGAGTCGAATTTGTCTAGGTTTTTACCGGGTGGAATTGGGATTAATTTCTACCATGATGCGATTGGTTTCTCTCGTCAAAACAATTTATTACTCAATTACTCATATCCTATTCAAATTGGACGCGAAGGTGTTCTTGGGGTAGGTGTAGGTATTGGTATCATGAATTATGGCATGGATCCGAATTGGATTACACCAAATGGATTGCCAGCTTCTCAGGATCCAACACTTCCGCCAAGTTTTGCGGCAACAGGGCTTGATGCGAATTTCGGATTGTACTTCCAATCAAAAAATTATTACGCAGGAATCTCCTCAACTCACCTTTCAGAATCTCAATTATCTAAGGCAGTTGGAACAACTATACCAAGTTACCAAACTGCTCGTCATTACTATTTAATGGGTGGATATACATTTAAGAAAATTGGAAACGGTGATATTGATGCACAAATGTTGGTGCGTACAGATTTAATTAAGTTTTCGGCGGATTTAAACGCACGCTATCTATTTGAACTTGACGACAAGGCCGCATATGGTGGACTTTCTTTTAGAACGTCTGATGCAATCGCGATCATGTTAGGATATTCTCCAATTAAAGAATTACAAGTAGGTTATTCTTATGACATCACTGTAAATAAATTAGCAAGTGTTTCTCGCGGATCACATGAGATGATGGTAAAATATTGTTATAATTTACCTGAGCCTCCAAAGACCAAAGCGAGACACCCACGTATGTTATAGTAGGCGTTTAAAATTTTAATGTAACCATTTTTATAGTTCTTACGTTATACCCCAAGTTAAAGGAATCCTGTAGCAAGGTAATTTGGATAATGGCAGAACCAAAAACAAAAGAATGAAAAAATTAGTTAGTTTTTTATTTGTATTAAGTTTCTTGTACTCTTGT
>CAIRMS010000006.1 GCA_903879765.1 uncultured Flavobacteriales bacterium | reverse complement strand
CTAATAAAAAGTCCGAAAAAGTACCAATTAACATTAGCTTTTTTGATTTGGTTCAAACGCATCAAAAAGCGAATACTATTAACGCAACAAAGTCACATGTCCATGTTTTACAATTTCGTTTCCTCCATTTGTTTCTGCATTCACAAGGTAGAAATAAACTCCCTCTAGCATTTCATTTTGCGCATCATCTTTCCCATCCCACATGAAGGCAGGATTATCGAATTCTCGAATGACTTGTCCCCATCTGTTTAGGATTGTACAACGGAATGATTTGAGTTCTCCAAAGTAAAGCAGTTGGAAATAATCGTTTTCACCGTCATTATTTGGTGTGAGTACATTTGGTAATTCGAGTTCGCAGGAAGAGAATACAACCGTTGCAGTATCGATGGAAACACCACAGCCATTTGAAGCCGCAACAATATAATTTCCAGATTCCGTCACACTAATAGAATTCGTAGTTGCCCCTGTTGACCAAAGATAACCTGTGTTTTGTGGTTGTAGCACTGCAGAGAGTATTTGTGTTTCACCATAGCATAACGACGTGTCAAGCACCTGGGTAAAAGGTTCCGCTAAAAAGGTTAATTGAAACGTTTCAGTGAAGTTGCAAACAGTGTCGGTCACGGTAATGGAATAAATTCCTAAAGCATCCGCAACAATAGTTGGATTTTGTCCCGAAGCATTAGAGAAATTAATCAATGGTGAATTAGCTGTCCAATTGGTTCCCGTAGAAGATAAGACCCCATTAATTTGCACAGTTAAGTCACAAAGAACCATATCCGGAAGCGTGGCAATCGGCGCTGGAATGGAATCCACAGTAACAGTAACATTGTCAACACAACCAATTTGATCGGTGACAAGCAAGGCGTATTCCCCACTTTGAAGTCCTGTAAAGGTTCCAGTCGAATTTAAAGAAACTAAAGTTGAACCTTGGTAAAGTGCATATGAATAAGGACTAGTTCCGAGGGATGCCGATGAGGTGATTCCTCCGTCAGAAAGACTGCACAATTCAAGTGTTGAGTTAAAATTGTCAATATTGGGATTGTTTGAAATGCAGATGAATTGACTAGCATTCACACTTGCTGTACAGCCGTTTAAAGTAGACGCTAGTGCGACATCATAACAACCTGGTTGATTGAATGTGTAACTTGGATTACAACCAACTAATATTTGTCCATTGCTCAATGTCCAGATGCACGTATTCGGATCTCCATTCGAAGTACCAGTGAAATTCACAGTTAAAGGTGCACAACCAATTAATGTATCTGCCGTGAAGGAAATAATCGGTAGAGGATTGATCACAATCAGGGATGCGTCATTCACTGTGTTTGTACAGTTCACATCAACGATTGATGTCAATACATAATTTCCTGCATTTTGACCTAGGTTAATGGAAGGATTCGAAGTAGAAATTGGGGTTTGATTCACACCATTAATTTGATAGGATAAAGTCCACGGTCCAGCTCCCGTAAAATTTACGGTGACCGGTGTAACGTTTTGACCTTGACAAAATGTCCCTCCACCTGTAAGGGATGCAGTGGGCAAATTTACATTTAGTTCGTTAATGGAAATGCTCGTAGAAGGTGATGTACAACCATTGATACTTACTGTCAAGGTAATTGTGCTTGATGCATTTACCGTAATGGATTGAGAGGTTTGTCCAGTGCTCCAAGTATTCCCAGTTGGATAATTTGAACTTAAGGTAACGGAACCTCCATTACAAAACGTTGTTGGTCCGGATGCAGTAATGATTGGAGTAGCCAACGGAGGAATAACCGTAATTTGGATCGTTGCTGTCGAACTACATGTTCCTGCAGTTGTGGTTACGGAATAACTCACCACTTGATTGATTGAAGTGTTGTTTGTCAGCGTGTTTTGAATTGAGTTAGAATTCGTAAGTGTTGTGGTTTCCCCGGTTATGGATGTGTTACTGATCGCATTCCAAGTGAAGGTCGAAGGAATATTACTGGTCAATGTAATGTTTGTATTTGTCTGATTACAAATGGTGTTGGTCAAGGGATTCGTTAAAACAGGAATGGGGTTGACAGTGATGTTGATGTTGTCTGTCACGGTTTGACAACCGTCATTCACGCTAACCCAATACGTTCCCGTTTGATTCACATTGATTGAACTCGTTGTAGCTTGATTACTCCACAAGTAAGTGAATCCCGTACCTGCTGGAGAAATTGTCGGACTCAATGTAAAACCGGATCCGGATCCTGAACAGATAGTCGTATCATTTGGCAAACTAACAGTGAGGTTCGAAGTCGTAAAAACAGGCACTATCGTATCGACAACTACACAACAATTCACCGGATTGGAAACAGTCACAAAAAGGGGGTTCGTGTTGTTCGCGGTTATTGTATTTCCAGTTGTACCATTTGACCAGAGAAATGTTGGATTGCTAATGGCCGGTGCACTTACTGTTATAACCGATGATGAACAGGAAGAATTTTGACTAAAATTAATCGGAGCTGTACACGGTGATACGTACGTTAATAATGCCGGTGTAGGATTAACATTAAATGTTACTTGGTCTGCCGGTAGGTTCGTGTTTAACGGTCCTGAAAATGGGGGGTAGTTCGTAACATTAATCGTTGCCGGTGTTAATGTGAAACAACTTATGGCATCGTCGAGGTTGTCATTTAGGACCAATTGAAGGATGTCGCGACTATTTGCGTTGGTCGTAAAAAATGAACCTGGAATATAGTGTTTTCCGTTTATGTAAGAACTGGAACCTGCCGTAGGGAGCGGTCCAATGCTATGCCCAAGATTTCCTCCAGTATAACTAACCAGCTTTGCTGCTTGAACCACGCCTTGTTTATTCGTCTTGGCAACAAATAATTTGGAAGATGTAAAATTATAGTTAGCGAATCCATAAAAAACATAGGCATTTGGTGTGACGGTTAAGCCCCTACCAACTTCCGTATTGACCCCATTTACATCATATTCTTTGCACCAAGAGACATTTCCAAATAAATCGGTTTTAACAAGTCCAACTTTGAAATCGGTACAACTACTACTCATGCAGATATCGTCGCCGTGTTGCAATACAATTAACGAATCTGTCCCATCATATTCGATAGCTGCTCCATAAAAACGCGCATCTGCTGCTGTAGCAGGGTTAAACTCCAAAAACTTCGTAAGAAACACGACGCCTAGATCACTGACTCCGACCAGAATGGTGCGCATATTGGTGGCTGTGGCGCTGACGTACGAACGTCCAGTTATGAACATTTTACCATTGACCATTTCAGTCGATGAGGTAAAATCGTCAAGGTAATCGTTCCCATATCCCGGAAAAGTAAGTCCGATAGAAGGTGTTTGCCAAATGGTTGCTCCGTTTGCACTTGAAATGGCCATCACTTTTCCATTATAACCATTCGCATTATTCGTTTGCGACCCCGAAATAAAATACTTTCCATTTGCGTATTTCATCGTTGACAAATAAGTCTTACTTGTTGATTCTGCTTTCACCCAGTATAAGGCCCCAGTAGTTGCATTCATTTTAAACAGCAAAGATCCTTTGATGGTGGTACCTGTTTTAAGCCAGCCACAGCCAAAAATGGTATCTCCAACGATATCTATATAAGAAACATCTGAATTGGACCCTGTTGCAACGGTATTCAGTTTTTGACTCCAAACAACATTGTTATTGACATCTCTTTTGAGTACCCATGGCTCGTTGTTGTTGCTTGCGCCAATATATACATTGCCTACATTATCTGCACACATAGCAATTGAATATTCATTATCAAAGGCAGTACCGATAATCGTTGAAGATTGAGAAAATAAAAGGAATGGACTAAAAAGGAGAATCCAACTTAAAAAAAAGTTCTTCATAAAGAGAAAACTATTAACGATTTGATAATTAGATTCAAAATTAGTGATAATTGCATAAATCTTTATTAACTATACTTTAATTAAGTAAGATTAACTTTTATCGATTGAATGAAATTATTTAAAAGATTGACATATGAAATGTTAACGATCAAGAATAGACTTTTTAATAGGGTTATATCCCTTTAAAATACTATTGTACATTGGTAGAAAAAGTTCATAAAACACAAGATTCCTGAAGAAAATATTTTGCGAATTTTCCCGGATGTCAATTAATTGTACAACAAATCAAGCAATCGGAGATCAATTGGCGCGTATTCGGTAGTTGTTGTCCATCCTTGATAAAAAATACTATTGGGATATTTCCAAGAATCGTTGTAAAATCCCAATGATTGTGTTAATTCTTCTCTTAACAAATGTTTTTGCGCATCAATGTCATCATGGGTTCGGTACATATCAACATACATTTTTCCGTTATTGGTATGGGTTGAAAATAGACCCCAATTTTTTTCTAAATCTTTTCTTTTTATATCAGGAAAATCTTCCTTGAAATCATCCATGGACCCTAGAAAAATGATAAAGTTTGCATCAGATTTTTTGGTGACGATGTTTATTCGGATGGAATGTAACATATCGTTTAATTCCCCAACGATTTTTTGAAGTTCATCCATCATGTACTCTTTTTTTAAGCCATAGACGTAGATATTCATATCTTCTGTCCACCTGTCTGGCGTTTCCTTTTCCTTATCATTGAATTCATTTTGTAAGGTAATTTCTTTAAAATAAGCATTCGTTTTTTCGTCATATCGTGTGTAATCGATTTTAATAACTTCTTCCTCAACGGTTTCTTTTTCAGTATCATCGATTAAAAAGCTATTCAGTATTTTTTCAAAATTGCTTTGCTCCAGTTCACTTGATTTTGAATTGAAATCACAAGAACCTAACATGAGTGAAAACAAGGCACTTCCGAGCAGTATTTTTTTCATAGCGTCTTTTTGTTCAATTTGGAATCATTCAAAAATAAAGACTTTTTGAATGGAATGTATTTTTATTTCACGTGCAAATTTTATGGAGATAACTTCGGTGAATTCTAACTATTTTCGTAACTTCAACTAAATGAAGTCCAAATTGACCAACGAAAACCGTTCTCCAGCAGAATTTACAGAGCATTTTATTAATCAAACCAACCAGTCGATTTTCTTGACCGGTAAAGCTGGGACAGGGAAAACCACTTTGCTTCGAAAAATCATTGCTTCCACGCACAAAAACGCCGTGATCGTTGCTCCAACCGGAATTGCCGCATTGAATGCAGGTGGAGTAACCATTCATTCCTTTTTTCAATTGCCTTTTTCTGGATTTATTCCTGAATTTGGTGCGAATCCAGGCTATACGAATTCCGTGAAGTTCGAGACGAAGGATACGCTCATGCGTCATTTCTCGATGAATAAAACACGCTTAAAAATCATCCGTAATATTGAATTGTTGATCATTGATGAGGTCAGTATGCTGCGTGCGGATTTGTTGGATGCCATGGATTGGACCTTGCGAAATATTCGTCGTGTACATGAACCATTCGGCGGAGTACAAGTACTGTTTATTGGAGATTTACTGCAACTTCCACCAGTTGTTAAGCAGGAGGAATGGCAAGTGCTGAGTTCCTATTATGAAGGTGTTTTCTTTTTTCATGCAAAAGTTTTGAAGGAAATTCAGCCACTTTACATTGAGTTGACCACAATTTACCGTCAACAAGACCAAGATTTTATTCAAGTCTTGAATAACCTTCGAAATAATCAAATCACACCGCAAGATGTGGAAGTGCTCAATAAATACGTTCAGCCTGATTTCGAATCTTCCAAACACGAAGGCTACATCACCCTCACAACACATAACGCGAAAGCGGATGAAATGAATGCGAAGGCACTCCAAGCCTTAACCGGAAAGAAATATTCCTATGCAGCTGAAATTACGGGTGAATACCCGAAACACTTATTTCCATTAGAGGAAAGCTTGTCTTTGAAAGTCGGTGCTCAAATTATGTTCGTGAAGAACGACCTAACCCTCGATAAAAATTATTACAATGGAAAAATGGGACAAATTAAGTCCCTAAGTGATGAAGAAATTACCGTGTTTTTTCCTGATGAAAAGAAGACAATCGTCGTGGAGAAATTTGAATGGAACAACATGCGTTACAACATTAACGACGCGACGGGTGAGGTGAAGGAAGAAATTCAAGGAACCTTCGTTCATTATCCATTGAAATTAGCTTGGGCAATCACCGTTCATAAAAGTCAAGGCTTAACTTTCGAAAAAGCGGTGTTAGATGTTTCAGATGTTTTTGCTCCAGGACAAGCGTACGTCGCCTTGTCTCGTTTGCGCTCACTGGATGGATTGGTGCTTTTGAAACAAATGCGCATGAATGGACTTTCAAATGATCAACAGGTTGTTGCGTTTAGTCAAAACAAAGCAGATGAGGAACTTCTGCCGCGTTACTTAGAGCAAAGCACGAAGAATTACCTTTTGGCTTCTTTAAAACAAGCGTTTGATTGGTACGATTTAAGTTCAAAGTGGGGGAGTCAAGATGCGAGCCATAAAATAGTTGGTGCAAAGAGTGAAAAAGGCAAGAATAAAACGTGGATGAATCACCAAAATTCGGTCATTCAATCCACGATGGATCCTGCACGAAAATTCTGTCGTCAAATGGAAACGTTGGTGAATCAAGAAAAGTTTGATCCAAGTTTTCTAAATGAGCGTGTTCAAGCAGCTTATCAGTATTTTTTCAAACTATTAGACGATGTTCTAACGACTAACTTGAGGAAAATCGCAGAATTAAGTCGCGTTCGTAAAACAAAACAATACGCCGAAGAATTAGAGGAATTGGATGACTTGCTGACCGAAACGATTCTTCGAATGAAAAAAGCTCGCTTGCTCATTGAGGCAGTAGCTGCCGGCAAGGAGATTACTAAAGCGGTCGTTTGGAATCATGAAATTGCCCATTATAAACTCAGTAAAATTGCGGCAATCAAACAAGAACTGAAACAAATTCCATCTCTGTTGGATGAGCCAGACGAGGACCTTATTTTCACGAAAGCAAGTAAAAAAATAGGCACATCAAAAAAGGAGAAAAAATCGACTTACGAAGTTACCTTAGAATTATTGGAATCAGGAAAAGATGCCGACGAGATTGCACGTGAAAGACAATTATCTG
>CAIRMS010000005.1 GCA_903879765.1 uncultured Flavobacteriales bacterium | reverse complement strand
TGTTTGAACTAGGGTCGCTCCGTTTTCAATAGTTAGGGTTCCGTTATTAACGAAGTTACCAGTTAAAGTCAGATTAATGTTGGCATCAATTAGAACTGTGCCCCCAGAATTGATAATAAGGTTAGCTAATGATTGATTCGAAGATATTCTCAAAGTCGCGTTTGTATTAATTGTAGTTAATCCAGTGTAGGTACAACCTGTATTAAAAATAACCGAAGAACCAGAATCACCTCCTATAAATACTTCATTTGTAACAATCGTTGAATTACTATTTGCAGCAAGTCCATCGCTTATCGAACCAGGCGTTAAATTTCCTCCTGAGGCTAGGGCATAACCCAATTCGACCGAGGCAGTAGATGAGACTGAGCAGGACTTCCAATATGCATTATCATTTGAATCTCCATCCCACATATCAGAACCATAGATTGAAAATGAAGTAATTGGATTAGAATTGAGTAAACTAAAGTTTTGAACTGCACTATGGAACCCCCCGTTTACATACAAGGAAGCCGTAACTAGTGTAGGACTAAGAATTTTTACTTTGAATGTATAATCTTTGGGGACACTCTGAGAAGGAGTGTAATTAAATGATGTAGCGGTTGAACCATTTGTGATATACCATGAACCATAGTTATCGGTATTAATTCGCAATTTAGAACCGCTTACATTATTTGCGTAACTTGCACCTTGAGTTCCTGAAGCATTTAATGAAAAGCCTATTTGACCACATGCACGTGTACAATACACAGTAATAGAAAACTCATCTCCTATCTGCAGAGACCTAGCTGAATTACCTGAATTATCACCAGTCGTTTTAAAATCTCGCCAAGCTACGGTTTGTTTAGCACCATTATTTGCCCACATTCCCAATTCTGTAGAACCTTGGTTAAAAAAATCTCCACCACTATTAAATTGAGTGGGGAAAAATGCATCTTGCATTGTTATTCCCAAACTCGATGCTTGCCCAAATAAAGTTCCAATACAAAAAGTAAAAACAAAACAAAGTATTACCTGTCGCAGATGTAACGTGTTCGATTTCATAGTCATGTAGGTTTAGTTAGTGTAAAAATAACACATAGAAAATAAAAAACAAATTTTCTGATAGTTTTTTTCACACTCAAGTAGATGGTTGCGAGTCCTTTAAGTAATATACTACAGATTTATTAGAATTACTTAATGAATGTATCTTATAATTCTATACACTAAATTATTATTTAAAAAGGTGTCTTTTGTTTTCTTCAAGTTCAATTTCTGCGAATCTAGTTGATATCAAAATATCGGAATGTTTTCCGAGGATTCGGGATGTTTTCCGTTCTATGTGGATGGGATCTTACTTCGAGTTTTTCGATGGAAGATGTGCGATGGCCGGGGATTCGGAACAGGATTTTGTCAGACCTTATTAAATAGGAATTAATCTATAATTGGTGTTTAGCACTGAGCACTTGGTACTGTGCACTAAGAAGCGCTAGCGCAGGAAAACTCCTCCCGTATGCACCACCAATACTTTCTTTCCATTAAAGCGTTCTTTTTCCTTCGTAATAACATCATTCAGCGCATAAAACAATTTACCCGTATACACCGGTTCAATTTGAAAGTCATTCATGCTGTGGAATGCATCGATAAAAGTCATGAGCTCCCCGCTTGTTTTTGCATAACCACCATGGTGTTGATCGTCCCAAATGATGAGTTTCGATGAAAGAAAATCGAATAAAACATCATCGTTTAGTAGGTTTCGCATTTCGTTTAGGACATCGAAGCCTTTCAATACGGGGACAACAATCAATTTTGATTGCGGAGGAATTGATAACAATAATCCCAAACTTGTCGTGGTTGTTCCTTGCGCAACCAAATAAAAATCAAAGTCTTGATCTAATTCAGAGACGATTTCGGCACACCCTTGAATCCCTTGAAGGTTTGCACCTCCTTCGGGAATAGACCAATATGAGTCTCCGCTTATCTCAACAATTCCACTTTGGTGTTTCTGCTCTGTAAATTGACTGCGAGGCATGAATTCCAATTTCATTCCTAACTCATGACATTGCTGTAAAATGGCATTCGAATCAACCGTCAACTCCTCTCCCCTCACCTTTCCTAGCACCTCGATTCCTAATTCTTTTCCCACCGCGGCACTTGCAATTAAGTGATTCGAATAAGCGCCACCATAGGTGATAATCCCCTGGCAATTGTTCGCAAACGCTTCGTGAATATTGAACTTTAACTTACGTATTTTATTACCTGATATGAACGAATGAATTAAATCGTCACGTTTCACGAACATTTGAACTCCAACTGTGTTACATGGTAAGTTTACGGATTGTACGACACTTTTTTGAGTCAATTCAGTGAGCCAACTATCTAATTTAGAAACAAATGAGTTTGGATTTTTCTGGTTTTTCAAAAAGGTCAAATTTAGACGAAGAAGACTATTATGTCTCTCCTGAAGGTTATATTATTTTTACCGAAAAGTATCATTTAAAACGTGGTCATTGTTGCAAAAGTGGTTGTAAACATTGTCCTTATGGTTATGATTTTAAAACGGGCACGGTGAAGGGTGTTAAGAAGGATGGGGATTAATGTGCTATTTTTTCAATGTGCTAATGTGCTAGTTTTCTAATGTGCTAGTTATTCAATGTGCTAGTTTTTCAATGTGCTGATTTGCTCGTATTTCGAGAATAAACCTTGCGCGCAGCACACAATCCATTAGCTCATTAACCCATTAGCAAATTAGTCAATTAGCAAATTAGTTCATTAGCAAATTAACTATCACTTCGAATACCTTTCTCCGGAAAACGTCCCTCGTATTGACTCAACACACTTTTAATATATTTAATATCATTTTCTACATCCCCCGTTGGATAGAACAAACTATGGAATCCACCTGTTTTTGTTTTAAAATCGATGTAACAAATGTAAATGGGAACTCCGGCTTTTTGAGCAACATGGTAAAATCCTTTTTTCCAATGTGGATTGTAACTTCTCGTTCCTTCCGGTGAAAAAACAATAAACATGGACTCATTTTCCTCAAAATACTTCAAAGCAGTATCCGTTAAGTTATTTTTCTTTTTTCGATCAACTGGTATGCATCCAATCGCTTTGAGAAACCAACCCAAAGGCGGGAAAAAAAGTTCTTTTTTCACGAGGTA
>CAIRMS010000004.1 GCA_903879765.1 uncultured Flavobacteriales bacterium | reverse complement strand
GTCGTATAGCATCAGCAGAATTTTTTCAGGGCTGGAAGTGGTTACCTGGGTTTGCTGGTACTGTCTGAGCGGCATCTGCATGGTTTCCTCCTGGGATGAAGTGGCGACAGAATATCTGTTAAATCATTTGGACGATCACCCACAACGATGGCACGAATACTATCTGCATTCACTGTAGACATTTTAATGCTACCCTCTACAGATTCCATTGCATGATGAATTTCAGATTCTAATGTTGACGCTGGAACAGCAATCAATAATGCTTTCAATCTGTTTTGAATGCGTTTTTCTTGTTCAGAAATTGGCGTGTAATCCGCACTCGTTTTTTTAGAAAATTCACCGTTCGATGCTGTTTTCACATTTTGCACGTAGGAATCAAACGCCTTCATTGACGCTAATTGCTGTTGTGAACTTTTTAAGTCATCTTCAAAACTTTTTTTCAATTTTAAATAAGTTTCATAACGTGTTTTGTCGCTATCTGAAATGGAAGACGCTGACTTCCCGTTAAAATATGCAGACTCATTGCGGTACATGCGCGATAATTCTGATGCTTCGTTATTGATGTCCTCTGTTGCTCCACCTAAAAAAGACCAACCATGAACGTCATCTATGTATCCATTTTTATCGTCGTCAATTCCATTTCCAGGAATTTCATCTTCATTTACCCAAATCACATCTTTTAAATCAGGATGATCTGTTTCCACTCCACTATCGATAACCGCTACAATCACTTGCTTTGGTTTTTTACCTGCTGCGTTAAGCAACTCATAGGCGCGCTCGGCCCCTACTCCATAAATACCATCCGCTTTCGGATCATTCAAGTACCAATTTAATGGCGCATGGTTAGGTGTTTCTTCTTTTTTTTGCGCGAAACTTGTAAAGACAAGTGAAGAACACAAACAAATTAATATTCTTTTATTCATTTTCTGTTTTTTTTGAGGTACGAAAATAAGGAATTATTTTGATGGACGCATCCTCTCATGAAATGTTACCAATTGTTGAGAAGTTGTTTAGAAGACAGCTTGAGAATTTTCATCTAATTGGAAGCAATCCCTTATTTTTGCTCTGTTAAAAAACGAAAGATATGAGTACAATAGAACACCTTGAATGTTTAATTATTGGTTCTGGTCCCGCTGGATATACAGCAGCCATTTATGCCGCAAGAGCTGACATGAAACCAGTTATGTATCAAGGATTACAACCCGGAGGACAATTAACAACAACGAATGAAGTAGAGAACTTCCCAGGATATCCACAAGGAGTCACTGGCCCTGAGATGATGATGCAATTAGAAGAGCAGGCAAAGCGTTTCGAAACTGATATTCGATCTGGATTTATCACCAAAGTAGATTTTAGTGGTGATGTTCATAAATGTTGGACTGAAAACGGAACGGAGATTCATGCAGAAACAATTATTATTTCTACTGGAGCATCAGCAAAATACCTCGGACTCGAAAGTGAGCAAAAATACTTAAAGTTGGGTGGTGGCGTTTCTGCGTGTGCAGTTTGTGACGGATTCTTTTACCGTAACCAAGAAACAATTATTGTTGGAGCGGGTGATTCAGCTTGTGAAGAAGCACATTACTTATCGAAGTTATGTACGAAAGTGACGATGTTAGTTCGTCGCGATGAATTCAGAGCATCGAAAATCATGGCGGAACGTGTAAAGAAAACTCCAAACATCGAAATCTTGTTTAATACTGAAACAGTAGAAGTCTTAGGTGATGGACAATTAGTAACTGGAGCGCGTGTTCAAAACATTCAAACGAAAGAAGAACGCACGATTCCAGCAACTGGATTCTTCGTTGCAATTGGACACCAACCAAATACAGAGATTTTCAAAGACTTCATCGACTTAGATGAAACGGGATACATCAAATATGAACAACCGGGAAGTTCTAAAACGAATGTACCTGGAGTATTTGTTGCAGGTGATGCAGCAGACAGAACATACCGTCAAGCAATTACAGCAGCAGGAACTGGATGTATGGCAGCATTAGACGCTGAACGTTATTTAGCTGCAAAACATTCTTAACAAAGCTATTTAAATTTGAAAACCGAGTTCAAAAGACTCGGTTTTTTTTATCTATCTAATTGCATCTTTGTCCAATAATTTCACAAAATGAAATCCTTTGGGCACATATCCTTCGTTGTAGAAAAACTTGTGGGCTTTAAAGTTACTTGTGTAGGAATCCAAGGCGAGCATCTTGCACTGTTGCTCAACTGCTTTTCTTTCAAGAAAATCAAACATCAACTTCCCTACACCTTGACTACGGTGTGAAGCACGAACGACGATGTTATCCAACTCCAAATATTTACCAATCCACAATTTATTGCCAATCCAAAATCCACAGATTGCCACACATTCGTCCTCTTCAAAAGCCGCCACTTGACCATAACGAAATGGAAGCATTTCATCTAATTCTCGTGAATATTCTTCTAAAGTCAAACTTGGATAAAGTTCATTCAACACAGGAAGGTATTTCAACATTTCCGCTTTGTCAACCAATTCTCTTACTAACATCTGCTTATTTTAAATTCTTTTCCATTAATTCCAAAATGCGACGGTATTCATCATACCATGAATAGGATTCTTTGAATCCATGAGATTCCACTGGATAAACAGCTAAATCCCAATCCTTTTTCCCTAGCTCAATAAATCGTTGACTTAAGCGAACGACATCTTGAAATTGCACATTGTCATCCACCATTCCATGCAACATCACCAAAGGATCCTGTAAATTTTCAGCAAAATAGATTGGCGAACTTTTGCGGTAAGCTTCTGGATCTGTTTCAGGACTATTTAAAATATTGCTTGTGTATTCATGATTGTAATGCGCCCAATCTGTAACAGAACGTAAAGCTGCACCACAAGCAAATTCGTTTGGCTTTGTTAGAAGTGCCATCAATGTGATGAATCCACCGTAAGAACCACCGTACATCCCTACTCGCTTCGCATCAATCCCATAATTTTTAACCATAAACGCTTTCGCATCAACAAAATCCTCCAAATCTCTTCCTCCCATATGACGGTAGATTGCCGTTCGATAATCCCGACCATATCCTTCACTTGCTCGGTAATCTAAATCAATAACAGTGTAGCCTTTTTCGCGCAACAAATGATGAAACATATACTCACGGTAATAATTACTCCAATAATGATGGGCATTTTGTAGGTAACCTGCACCATGAACAAAGAAAATAGCAGCGCCATTTTTCCTTTCTTTGGTTGGCTCGTATATACGTGCAAAAATTGGAACACCATCGGATGCCGGAATGGAAATCACTTGCGGATCAATCCAAGCATAGGCATCAAATTCTTTCGTCGTAGATTGTGTGATTTGTTTTAAATTGGATTTACTTGAATTATTTTGTCCAGTATACAATTCCCATGGTTTATTGGCAAAGGACTGTCGAACTGCCAAATTCTTTTCATCCGGTGATAACAAGACTTCATTGTATCCAACTTGTAAATTTGTGTAGGGCGTGAAACTTAAATTTTCCAAACTTAATTTACCAAAAGCGTGGTGTCCCGTTTTTCCAATTTCACAAGGATTGTATTCTAGGTAAAGGTTTTTGCGGTCTTTGGATAATCGAACTTCGTATACTTCTGTTTTCGCAATTGGCCAAAGACAGGTCTTTTTTCCTTTTGAAAGTTCATATTGATACAAAGTAGAATAACCTGTTTCC
>CAIRMS010000003.1 GCA_903879765.1 uncultured Flavobacteriales bacterium | reverse complement strand
GAATACATTCAATCCGATGAATACGTAGAGGTTACACCTAAGAACTTACGTATCCGTAAAATCTTTTTAAAGGAAGGTGATCGTAAACGTAACGGAAAAGCGTAATAAATCGTAAGTTTATACGTTATCAACTACGATGCGAAAACTGATTTTTATGTTCCTTATATTGTCTTGCGTTGGAAGCTTAACAGCCCAGCGCAAGACTTTTTTTTCTAAGTCAGAATTTGGTTTGAATGTAGGACAGATGTATTACATCGGAGACCTCAATCAATTCAAACCTTTTTATCAAAGCAATTGGTCTGGTGGAATCATGTACCGCTACAATTTGCAACCAAGATTCACGCTGCGTTTTAATTACCTCTATGGAAAAGTGGAGGCCTACGATAAAGAAAGTTCCAATCCTCTGTTTGTCAATAGAAACTTAGAATTTCGCTCTGTTATTCACGAAGTAGCTGGTGGACTTGAATTTCATTACATACCTTTTTCCTTTGGAAAAGGAAATAAAAATGCTGGAACAGTTTACCTCTTAGCTCAACTTGGTGGATTTTACATGAATCCGAAAGCAATGTACAAGGATTCCTTAGTGGCGTTACAGCCGATGTCCACAGAAGGACAAGGAACTTCCATCGCAAATAGAAAACCCTACGGTCTTTACCAATTATGTGTTCCACTTGGAATGGGAGTGAAGTTTGCCATCGGAAATAAATTAACCGTCAATTTCGATTTGGCCATCCGTAAAACCTTCACCGATTATTTGGATGATGTCGGTTCAGCGACCTACGCAAATTCAAAAGTGATTGATAAGGAAGTATCTGAGATGGCAGCGGACCTTTCGAATCGAAGTTTTGATGGATCTAAATACGGTGTAAGAGGCAATCCAGCAACAAAAGATTGGTACGTTTATTCCGGAATGACAATCGCTCTTCGACTGGGAAGAGAAAAAATCTGCTTTTACTAAATCAACGAGGATCTTTCCAGATCAAGGTTTTGGTCGCATTTAAGATTCCTGGCACACAATTCCCATCACCCATTCCAGTGAATCCTCCATCTGGCGCACAAACTAAGTTACAGTCAGCATCGTACAGTTCACTAAATTGATCGCAGCATGCAGCCGTAAAGTAATAGTAGCTTACGCCGTTGTACTCCCACAACCAAACTTCTTTAGGTGGATTTTCAACCGGTGAATTTTGAATGTTCTGAATTTTATTTTCGATGCAGCTTGGGACATCAATCGCTAAATCAGGTTTTTCACAGGCAGTCAAGAAGTAGAAAAGAAAAAGGGGAATAAAGAGGATTCGTTTCATAGCGTTTTATGTTAGTTGTGGCACTCGCAATCTTCACATGCAGCCTCTGTTTCAAATCCAATTGGACTACATCCGCTGTAGCCTATAAACTCGCAATTATCTGTTTCTGGATTATAAACCCAGCTCTCCCAATACGCCATACACGTAGTTCCATCAGGCGCTTGTTCCAAACATGCGGCCTCTTGATTTTTAAAACATTCACGTTTACAAGAACTGAATGTCAACATTAAAATAGGAATCAGTAAGAATCGTTTCATCTTAAGAAATTAAATAAAATCTGATTGATTGAGATTAATCGTATAACTTAATACCTCTTTCCAACCTTTCCAATGGGCATAATCTCCAATGGTTTCGTTGTGCCAGATGTAGGAGAATTGTCCACCATACTGACAGATTTCTTGGTATAACTGTGTGATTTTCTCCATCGCTTCGTTTGGACTTAATTTTAAGTATTCGTGTAAAGTCCCGTCCATGTATGTGAACGGATGAATGCGCAATGAGGTGGTGTCGTTTGTGTTTAAATCAAACCAATTGAATACACGTGCAGTCCCCGCTCTAAATCCTGCAATATCTGCATACCCCATGGAATAATCGTCAGTGATATTGTTTCGATTCAATGCTTGATAGGTGTAAGGTAAATTCAGCACCAAAAAATGTTGACGGTTTTTTGTGACTTCTTGATTCGTTATCAAGTTTAGCCGTTCAATTTCGATGCCTAATTGGTACTCGGATTCATTCGATCCAAAACTTGAATGAATGCCAATTTCAGCGTATTCAGTCATCTTTTGCATCAACGAACGCTGGTTTGGTTCTAAATGAGAAATGTTCTTATCGTAGGTTCCATAATCTCCGAGCAGCCAGAAAACTAGAACATTTGCACCGGACATTCCTAATGTTTGGATGAATTCAAACGTATCATAAGGATCCTTCATTTCTCCTGCAAGTACCTTTTTCCTATCCAAAATACGATCCTTTCGATTGTACAGATAATCTTTCGCGGTGGCAAGTTGTGTGCGTAGGGCGTTTTTATGCAAATAGGCAAAGGCATTGTCTATATCGAAGGTTGGAATAGATTCCACCAATTCTAATTTTGGATGCCATTTTAAGCCACACGAATTTTTTAAAAATGACAAGAAATCGATGCTCCATCGGTCGCACATCGCTTTTTCGTGCCAATTGTTTTGATATAACAAACTGTATTTACCGGGAAAACGACCTAAACTATCCTTTTGATCCGTTAAGTACTCTTCCATGCGAGAGAGTGTGAAAAAGATGCTCGCAAGTGGGTCCGTAATTCCATTAAAACAAAAGCAATCTTCTTTAAAGAAAAGATCAGTGCTTATTTCATATTGCTCAATGGTTTCCTCAAATAATAGTTTACTAGGAACGAGTTGCGTGACTTGTTCAAATTGACGTTCCGAATAATTAAGTTTGACGCCATCAATTTGCTTGAAATGCATATAATCATTGCACAATTGAAACGGCACACCTCTTTGCTCAAACACAAAGTCAAGGGTGTATTTCAGTCGGCTCGAAATTTCATCTACGTAAATTGTTAGCATAATAAATCCTCCAATATTTTTGCGCAAATAAATTTTGCGGCTTGTCCATTTCCAAATAGTTCAGGATAACTAAAGTCTGATTTTGCCAGTAGTTCCATTGTGTGTTGAACGATAAGTTTTTCGTTCGCACCAGTTAATCGTGCATTGCCATTTTCCACGATTTCGATCCATTCTGTTTGTTCCCTCAAAATAACACACGGTTTCTTGAAGAAATAAGCTTCTTTTTGAACACCACCACTATCTGTAATAATTAATTTGGCGTTCTTTTCTAATGAAATAATGTCCAAAAATCCAGTTGGCGGAATGATTTTAATTCCCTTGGAATGCGTGATTTTTTCAAGTAGGGTTCTATCCAATAGTTCTTCCATTTTCTGTTTCGTCCGTGGATGAATAGGTAGTAGAATGTCTAAATTGGTTTCGCTTTGGATTTCCAATAGCGCTCGAAAAATGGCATTGATGTTTCTGATATCATCTGTATTCGAATCGCGGTGAATCGTACAGAGAATAAACTGATTCTTTTGCAATCCATGTTCCTCAAGAACACTGGATTTCTCTTCAGATAAGTCAGAAAAATAAAGACTGTTATCAAACATAATATCTCCACAATGGTAGATGTTTGGATGATTAATCTGCGCTTTTTTCGAGGGGGTCAAATCGAATCCTTCGTTTTTTAGATTTTCAAGACCTGCTTTCGTTGGTGAAAAAAGCAGGGAGCTCATATGGTCACAGGCAATGCGATTCAATTCTTCCGGCATCGCTTTATTAAAACTTCTTAAACCAGCTTCAACATGAATGACTGGAATGTGAATTTTCGCTGCAGCCATTGCCGCTGCCAACGTTGAATTCGTATCTCCGTAAACTAAAACGGCATCCGGTTTCTCTGAAAGGAAAATAGATTCGAGTCCCTCCATCATTTTCGCCGTCATAACTGCATGCGATCCGCTTCCAACATTTAGGTTAAATGCAGGTTTCGGAATTTCTAGTTCGGTAAAAAAAACATCGGACATATTCTCATCATAGTGCTGTCCTGTGTGAACGATAAGTTCTGTCAATTGATCAGCGTATGCTTCTCTTATTGCGCGACTTAGTGCAGCAGCTTTGATGATTTGAGGGCGAGCCCCAATAATGGTTATGATTTTTTTAAGCGACATAGTTATACAAGGCCTTCGTCGGCGAAGCTAAAATAACCATTATCTGTGAAAATAAGGTGATCAATCAACTGCATATCGATAAGTTTGGCGAAGTCACGCAGTTTATAGGTGAGGTTTTTATCGGAATCACTTGGACCGCGATTTCCGCTTGGGTGATTATGGCTAATGATGAATCCTGTTGCTTGGCAGGTTAAAGCATGATGAAAGAGTATTTTTCCGTCAACAACTGTACTTGTCATTCCTCCTTTAGAAAGCTGCTTTGTATCAAGGATTTCATTGGCAAAATTTAAATAAACCACATAAAATTCTTCATGAGGGAGGCCAGTAAAGTGTTTTCGAAGGTGGTCGTAGATCATTTTTGAATTGCTCACTTTTGTTTTTGCTGGTATAATCGACGATGCTTTTCTATTGCCAATTTCCATCGCTGAAATAATGTTTATGGCTTTCGCTGGACCTAAACCTTTAATTTTCATCAGTTCAAGGGCGGTCATTTTGCTAATTTTATCCCAATCGTTTAGTCCGTAATCCAAGACATCTTTCGCTAAATCTAATGCGCTTTTGTTGCGATACCCAGTTCCAATAAGTATTGCGAGTAATTCGGCATCAGATAAACTTGCTTTGCCTTTGAGCATGAGTTTTTCTCTTGGACGATCGTCCTCTGCCCACATTTTGATGGATGGCTTTTGTGGTTGATAATTGGAGTTTTTCATTGATTTAACGTTTAGCTTCTTCCTTAACTTTAATTCACAGAAATTATTGTTAGCATTGGATTGATTTTACAAGATGTTTGTAAATTTGTTTTATGTCAAAGAAAGAAAAGAGCCGTGTTAATGTTGTTTATTCAACAAATCCTGATTTTCAGTTCCAACATGACGAGGACGAAGAACAAGACACACTAGCAAATAACCAACAGCGTTTATATGTTTCCATCGATCGCAAACAACGCGCTGGAAAAGAAGTCACCTTAATTGAAGGATTTACTGGTACGGAAGACGATTTGAAAGATCTCGGTAAGTTATTGAAGAGTAAATGTGGAGTAGGAGGTGCCGTTAAGGACAATGATATTTTGATTCAAGGTAATTTCAAGGACAAGATTTACGATTTACTCGTAAAAGAAGGATACACCCAAACAAAGAAAAAAGGCTAATCTAATTTAACTGTCTCGCTGGTTCAATGTGAATTAAGACATCGGCAATCGTTGGAATGCATTCCATTAAATGATCTTTCAATCGATGTGAGATTTCATGTCCGTCAAACACACTGATGTCTCCGGCTACTTCCACATGCAAATCAACAATGTAAACCATTCCCGTTTTACGCACCCAACATTTCTCCGTATCGACCACGCCTGAAACTTCAAGCGAATGCATACGAATTTCATCAATCAGGTCATGGTGAATGTGCTCATCCATGATTTCACCAAGGGCTGGACGAAAGATTAAAAAAGCATTATAAACAATGAATACAGAAGCAATTAATGCAGCCCAATCGTCTGCTTTTTCGAATCCTTTTCCGAAGATGAATGTGAGTGAAATTCCAATAAATGCAATTCCGGATGAAATCGCATCGCTTCGGTGATGCCAGGCATCTGCTTTCAGCGAAGATGAATTTGTTTCTTTTGCTTTGCGATTCACATATTGATAAGAAAGTTCTTTGATTAAGATGATTCCACCCAAAACATACAAGGTGAAAAAGGCAGGTTTTTCTTGAACTTCACTTAAGTTTCGAATGCTTTCAACGGCAATGATTGTCGCAGAGATCAGTAGGAATCCAACAACCGCAAAGGTCACAAGTGCTTCCGCTTTTCCATGTCCGTATGGATGGTCGTCATCGGCAGGTTTCGTAGAGTAATTTAATCCAAATAAAACGAGGAAACTGGCAAAGATGTCCGCAGTGGATTCAATGGCATCAGCAATCAATGCATCCGAATGTCCAAAAAATCCCGCAGTACCTTTTACGCCGGCCAGCACTGAGTTGGTAATGATGCTCAATAAGGCTGTTTTTTTTGCTGTTTTCTTGATTTCGTTCACGGATGCAAGGTACAAAAAAAAACGCCCATGAAAATGAGCGTTTTTTATGAAAATGTTGTGTATTTCTTAAAACTAGCGATTGGTTTTGTCAGTTATTATGCGACGGTTTTATGCTTTATGATTTTATCTCCGTAAAACAAGGTAATTAAGCACATTGACAAACATGGGAGCAAACCGCTTATAAAAGCTCCTGGAAAACCTACAATTATAATTGTTAAAATGATGTAAAGTAAAAATCCCGTACCAAATTTTAAGAGTCTTTCCGTTTTACTCATGTTCTTTGTGAGAAAAACGATAAAAATAGGAATGAAGAAGCTTAGTAGAAAACCTGCAAATTTAGAATTTATGTTAGCATCTGAATCTAAGGTCGTCCAACCAATAATCCCCATCAAAGTCAAATTAATAATCACAAGAAAAAAATAATTGATTATTAATTCTATTTGATTTGGTTTGGATGGAAAGATTTGCGATTCAGAATTGGGAATCTCAATTTCTAAAATATCACATATTAGTTTTAATGTATATCCTCGTGGTTTATTTTCATTGTTTTCAATTCGCTGAATTGTTCTCAAATTTACTTTCGACAATTCAGCTAATTGTTCTTGTGTCAAATTTTTACTTTTTCTGGAATGAATAATTAAATCAGCGATTGAACTCATACTTTTTTTCGTCAAATTTACATTTTGAGTTTTAATTTAACTATGACATTTGAACGACAAATAAGCGTCATTTCCTTTGTCACGGGATATTCTCAAAATGTCACATAACTTATCGTTTGATCACCTTCAAACTTGCATTTCCTTTGTTCGTTTGAACGTTCAGTTGGTAAATTCCAGCTGCTGCATTGGAAATAGAAATGCTTTCTGAATCCGTTGCTGCGCCACTTGAAATGATTCTACCGGACAAATCAACAAGTTGATAGTCAAAGTCTCCCTCACAAGAAATCGTTACGGATTCGCTAGCTGGATTTGGATAAACATGGATGTTTTGAGCGCTACCCTCCGTAATACCTTCTATCCAATTGTTGAAATTATACGTGGTGTTTGTGATAATCGGATCATTCCAATCAAAATAGATGTAAGCCGTATTTTCAATTTCTGTCCCGTAAGTATTTGCTGCATTTTCCGTGATGCGATAGACCAAATGTCCGTGACTTTCTGGCTCATTCGTTGTGCTATCCGCCAACCAAATATTAGGGAATTCAAAACGCATAATACCATTTCCGAGATTGACAACTTGCATGTTGTGTGAGGCTTGAATCAAGGTGAAACTGGACCAATCTAAATCCGCATCCAAGGTGTCAATGATGTAAATGTTCTGAGCTGGAGCAGTGCCCGTATTCTGGAATCGAATGGTATAGGTTAAGTTTTCTTGCATTTCTGCAGCTATGTATTGGGTGTCATTTCCAAAGAACTGAATAGCTAAATCTGGACGAGCAACTAACTTGTCATTCGGATCATAACTATTCCCAACCAATTGAAGTAAGCTTCCAGCGTTGTTAACCGAAGAACAATCTGTTCCATTAGTCGGTGCAATCGTAGATGTGAAATAATGTGCCGTTCCGGAAGTAAGTCCACCAGGTACGTTGAAGGTAATCACATCGTAGTTGCTGAAGAAACTTGAAGCCGAAGTCAAATTCCAAGTAATGGTGTTTCCACTAACTGTTCCTCCATTTGCAATAGAAGATGCATTGACGGTTACGCCGGCAGGGAAGTTCATCGTTAAAGTGTATGTTCCAGCTGCGCTTGGGCCATAATTCCCCCAATTAATTTTAACGTAGGCAAGGCTGTTTTGATAATATCCAATCCAAGGTGTAACTGTTGTCCACAAGTCCGCACAAGTTGTTGTTCCACCACAGTTAATTGCTAAGTAACCAGTGTTTGTTGTTCCTGCTGGACTTCCAATCAATGTGATAATACCAACGGTTGGATTGTATCCATTGTAAGTTAACCAAGATTGACTGATCGTCGCAAATACGTATGTGCTCGTACTGTATTGACCACAATACGTAAAATAACCCGTTGAATCGGTATAAACAGTGACAGAACTGTTTGTTGAGGAGTTGTTATAAAGGATAACTGGTGCTCCTGCCAAAGGTGCTTCATTTGGATTCATGACACCATTTCCGTTTGAATCACAGAAAACGAATCCGGAATAACACATGGTTGGTGTGACTGTTCCTCCACATTGTAGCGGGAAGTTGATGGTATTGATTGGCAATCCACTATTGCAAGGTGTTCCCGTAATGTAATTTAAATTGCTTCCACCGTTGTTTAAAATGGCATAACCATGTTGAGTCAACCAATTCGCATTCATGCTGAGTAATACAGTGTCATTGATAGTTCCAGGATAGCTAATGTTGTAAATGCCATTTGCATTCGAGTAAACGACTGTTCCGTTTACTGATATCGGAGCATTTGCGATCGGTGTTTCACCACTATCCATCATTCCATTGTCGTTGGCATCACAATACACTTGACCAGTTGCACAAAGCATGGTAGTTTGTGAAGCACAATTTAAAGTAATTAGCGTGGTTGTTGTCCCACTACCAACAGTTACTGATGGGCTTGGAATAATGTTTCCAATCACGTAATTATTCGCCGCTAGCCATGTTGGATCAATTGATAGGGTATAGTTTCCTGCCCACACGTTATTCATCATAACCATGTTGTTTTGAGTGGTGTCTGTATAGGTGCTTGTTCCGTTTGTTAAGGTAACAGGCACAGGAGTATTAATTTGAGAATCAATCGTTCCATCGTTGTTACAATCCACTTGAATCATGCAATAAAAGTATGCAGTACAAGACCCAACTGTCAATAATACAGTGTCTATCGCGTAAGTTTGATTGGATTGATTATATACTGTGGTATAAACATAGTATGTTCCAGGTGTTCCGTAAGTGTGTGTGATAGCGGGTGACATACTAATGTTTGTTCCGCTTGTTCCTGTTCCGCCATTGGATGTGGTTGTACCTCCATCACCCCAATTGACTTGAGAAACGAATTGAAAACCTGAAAAGTTATTTCCCTGAATGACATAAGGAATCGTAGCGGTTCCTGCTGAACTAGTACTTGGTGTCAATGCTGAAAAGGTGATATTTGCCGTTAAACCACAAATTGTCGTAGGCATTGATGTTGGAGTTGTAAGTCCATTTATGGCAAATCCACTGACTTGTGCATTTAGGACCATTACGTTAGCTAATAACAACAGTGTTAAAGCGATACTTTTGATGTAGATTTTTTTCATATCGTTTGATTTATAGTCCTTTGACGTCTTGATTCCGATTTGGTTGCGTGAATACGTTGATATTGTTTATTTTTGTTTAAACAATTCAACTATGAATCCCACCATCGATCGATTACGCATAGCTAATTTCGGAAACCTAGAAGTTTTAGCGAAACAAGTAGTTGAAGGATTTATCACCGGTCTTCATAAAAGTCCATTTCATGGCTTCTCCGTTGAATTTGCGGAGCATCGTTTGTATAATCCTGGTGAGTCGACAAGAAACATTGACTGGAGATTATATGGTCGTACGGAGAAAATGTTCACCAAAAAATTTGAAGAAGAAACGAATCTTCGCTGTCAAATTGTGATTGATGGATCAAGTTCGATGTTCTTTCCAAAAGGAGGATTAACGAAATTTGAGTTTTCTGTTTACGCTGCAGCTAGTTTGATTGAATTATTGAAACGACAACGCGATGCGGTTGGATTATCTGTTTTTTCAGATAAATTGGATTTGCATACGCAAGCGAAATCTTCCTTAACCCATCATCGCTTTCTATATAGTGAATTGGAAAAACGCATGAAGGACTATGAAGAAAATAGTCGCTCCGGGACCGATGCCATCCAAGCATTGCATGATATTTCAGAGTTGACGCATCAGCGCAGCATGGTGGTGGTTTTTACTGATTTATTAGATGATCCTAATCGCATCGATGAACTCTTTCGTGCCATTCAACATTTAAAGCACAACAAGCATGAAGTGATTCTTTTTCATGTCCTTGATTCTAAATTGGAACGAAATTTTGAATTAGAGAATCGTCCGTATCAATTAATTGACATGGAATCAGGTGAGAAAATGCATTTACAACCGGCCGAAGTTAGGGAGCATTACGTAAAAGGAATTGAAGCTTATTTCAATGAGGTAAAAATGCGTTGTGTCAATCACCGAGTTGATTTTATGACCGCAGATATCCACGAAGGATACAATCAAGTTTTATTGCAATACCTTTTGAAAAGACAAAAGTTATTTTAATGCGGCATCCACACGTTTATTCATGACTTTGAAAAACAAGGGTGGGATAAACGTTAACAACATCATTCCTGGATATCCTGTTGGCATAACCGGGGAATCATCAGAAGTTTCCAACAGTTGATACGGTCTGTCCGCTTTAAAGTGATGGTCGGAATGACGACTTAATTCAAACAACACAACACGTCCGATTAAGTGATTAGAATTCCATGAATGTTTTCTTTTCACTGTTTCAAAAGTTCCATTTTCTCTTTGTTGACGATACAATCCATAGTGTTCAATGTAGTTCACCGTTTCCAATAGTAATATTCCAATTGTTGCAGCATATAGGAAGTATACAAGGACCATCCCTCCGAATAAACTATAGATTACAAAAAGGAAAAAGAAGTGAAGAAGGGTGTACTGAATCATCTTGTGCTGCAAACTGAATCGTGATTTACCCATGATGCTCATGCGCGTGTTTTCAATTTCCCACGCTTGAATGTAACTGCCGATTTGAGATCGAAACCAAAAGACATACACCCATTCATTTCTTCGAGCGGTTGCTGGATCCTTTTTCGTTCCAACATTGGTATGATGTCCACGGTTGTGATAAGGTACAAAGTGATTTTCCAAAGAGGTCAATAAAAGCAATTCTCCAATGAGTTGTTCCAATCGATTCGAACGATGTCCAAGTTCATGACCAATGTTGATTCCAATCACTCCACACATGATGCCCATGGAAAGAATTTGTCCAACCAAATCTGTGGTATTTTTCGTTTCAGTAATGTGCGTCAAGAAAAACCAAAGAAATCCAAGTTGAATGGGAAGCATGAAACAAAGCAGAATCGTGTAAAATGGATCCTTACTTGCCAAGGTCTTTTCTTGTTCAGATAAATTTTCAGTCGAGGAGGTTAAAATCAACTCTAAAAATGGAATTGCTCCAAAATAGATAATCGCAGGTAGAAATGTAAGTATTCCATCAGAGTGGAAGCTAATCCAAACACAAATGGGAAGAGAAAGTACACTTAGGTATTTAAACTTTTGCATACAAGTTCCTTTTACTTGATTAACTTATGAGTCGTTTTTGCATTAATCGTTTGAATGTTCAGGTAATAGATTCCTTCTGAAAGTGTTTCTGTATTCAATTTAGCATTTGTTCCAGAAAGGATTCCTGAGCTCAATTTCATTCCATTTGCACTGAAAAGCTGGTATGATTGCATGTTTTCTTCACTTTCAATGCTCAATTCAGTATTGAATGGATTTGGGAAGGTTTTTATTAAACCAACATTCGATTCAACTAGATTAGCACTTCCAGGATTGAACCGTGTTGGATATGATTCATAACAATCGGTTTGAATGCGCATCATGTCGAAGTAAAGTGCCCCAGCATTACTGATTGTTCCTTGGCTCACCACTAATCCGGTAATCAATGAAACGCCGTAAATGGAAAGTCCACCACTTGAAGTTCCACTGATGAAATAGTAAATCAGATTGACTGGGTCAATCGTTGAGCTGCCATTTACTGAAAAGGAACTAACACCAATTGATTGCGTACTGATTTTCGTTACTTCTCCCGTCATCGCATTTACTTTTCCAAGGTGTACAGCTGCGGAATCAAATACTTGTGTGGTCATTCCTGTAACAGGATTGTACACTGGTGTATAATAGTTTGAACGCACCAATCCGTACATCGTGGTGTCTGTGCAGCTATATGTGAAATTGTCAAAGTTTTGTCCACCATTTGGAAAAGTTAAGGTTGGATTGGAGAAAATTCCACCCGTATACATGTCCAATCCAACTAATTGAGATCCATTCGAATAGTAAAATACCATTTGATGCGGATCTATCGCACTACCAGATAAGGCGAAACTTTGTCCAATGGAAGTTGGTGAAATTTCGGTAATCGTACCAGTTGTTTCATTGATTGTTGCTAAGTACATTGCTCCAGTAACTTGTCCCGTTTGTGCATTGGTGATGTTTCTGCGTGATAAACCATAGATTAAAGAATCTGAGGTGTTGATTCGAAAAAGATCAAAGTATCCCGTGCCATTTGGATTATTGATTGTTGCGGTACTCGTTATCAGGCCTGTTGTAAGGTCAATGGATTTCAACCCATTGTCACCAAAAAAACAAAATTGATTCGTATACGGATTCAATGCAGCTCCAGTTAAATTAATGGAGGACGAAACAGAAGCCTGTCCAATATTCGTTGCTATTCCTGTCACTGGATTCATCGTTGCGATGTAAACACCTGGTGGATTCGTTGTTCGCGCTAATCCATACATCGTATTACCCAATTGGGCAAAAGAAAAAGTGCAACTAAATGTAAATAAGGTAAATATGAATGACTTCATGGAGTAAAATTATACGTAAAAATAAAGAATAAAAAACGAAATCGTTAGATTTCATCAATCCACTTTAAACAGCAAATAAAAAGAATTGTTCAAAATGTCTTTTGTTGTAAACTAAAAAGTCCCGACGAGCGGGACTTTAAAACAAACAACAAACAAATTCCTTCACTTGCCATGCAAGTTAACGAAGGAATACCTTTTCTCCTTTCGGTAGTTGTTCGTCCGGAGAAGAACCTTGATTCATTCTCATCAGTGATTTAAGTCGGATTCCTTCTTGATTGGAAATCTGACGAAGCGTGGCGGAGCGTTCCACTAGTACAAACTCTTTTTGAGTTGATTTTCTTTTTTTCTTTTCCAAGTAAACATTTGTCCCGGGCTCTAAAATATCTGCTTGCGGTCCAAAATCGTTGAACTTGTATAATTGACGAAGTGTAAGTTGATTCGATTTACTAATCTGGTAAAGTGTTTGACCTTCCTTGACGAGAACTGAAGCAACGGCTTTTCTAGGGAAAATTGGATTCGGGAAGTTCGTTGCAGCTTCCAAAGAGGAAGAACACAAGGAAAAAACCAATAAACCAAAAATCACCTTCGTTTTCATGTTTGTTCTTAACGGAACGATGGTGAAAATGGTTACATTGTCTGCTCAAATACCTGTGATTTTTGATAAATCCGGAAAAAACGACATTCTTTTGAGGTGATTTCGGAAAAATTGGCGGAATATTTCGACTTGGATTGGCTTTTGACGATGATTCAGCGTACGAAAACAACAACACACATGGACTTACAGAAATTCACCATCAAAACACAAGAAGCGATTCAGCAAGCGCAGAATATTGCCGAATCAAAAGGACAGCAATCAATCGAAACGGGTCACCTTCTTCAAGGAATATTTGCCGTAGATCAGGAGGTAATCCCATACATTTTAAAGAAACTTTCCGTCAATCAAACAATTCTACAGGCTGCCTTGGAGCGCATCGTTGATTCCTATCCAAAGGTAACCGGAGGACAAATATTCTTAAGCCAAGGGGCGAATCGTATTTTGCAATATGCGATAAGCGAATTAAAAAATTTCGGGGATGAATTTGTTTCCATCGAATTGCTTTTTTATTCCTTGTTAGATGCAACGGATACAATAGGCAGATTGCTAAAAGACAATAAAATAACTAAATCAGTATTAAAAGACGCTATTATGGATGTGAGAAAAGGGGAGAAAGTAAATTCCCAACATCAAGAAAATACCTATCAATCATTAGAGAAATTCGCCAAGAATTTAAATTTACTTGCGGAGTCTGGGAAATTAGATCCTGTGATTGGTCGCGACGATGAGATTAGACGAGTTCTTCAAATCTTAACAAGAAGAACAAAAAACAATCCCATATTAATTGGTGAACCTGGTGTAGGTAAAACAGCAATTGCTGAAGGACTCGCACATCGGATTGTTACCGGCGATGTTCCAGAAAACCTGAAGTCAAAAATTGTCTATTCGTTAGATATGGGGGCCTTAATTGCAGGTGCAAAGTATAAAGGTGAGTTTGAAGAACGCCTAAAAGCGGTTGTCAAGGAAGTCATTGCAGCGGAAGGAGAAATCATTTTGTTTATCGATGAGATCCATACACTTGTGGGTGCCGGTGGAGGAGAAGGAGCGATGGATGCAGCGAACATCTTGAAGCCAGCATTAGCGAGAGGAGAATTAAGAGCCGTTGGTGCAACAACCTTGAATGAATACCAAAAGTACTTCGAAAAGGATAAGGCGCTTGTCCGACGTTTTCAAACGGTGCTCGTAGATGAGCCAACAACGGAAGATGCGATTTCTATCCTCCGAGGAATCAAAGAAAAATATGAAAATCACCATAAAGTAATCATCAAGGATGCAGCGATTATTGCAGCGGTGGAATTGTCTCAGCGTTACATTACGGATCGACATCTTCCAGATAAGGCCATCGATTTAATTGATGAGGCAGCATCAAAATTACGCATGGAAATCAATTCCAAACCAGAGGAATTAGATGAGATTGAACGTAAAATCATGCAGCTTGAAATTGAACGTGCGGCTTTGAAACGTGAGAATGATGGGAAAAAATTAGAAAATGTCGAACGTGAATTAGCTAACTTTAATGAGCAACGAAATTCCTTGCAGTCTAAATGGCAAGCGGAACGAGATGTGGTCGATATGGTACAGCGCACCAAAGAGGAAATTGAAGCATTAAAATATGAGGCAGATTTGGCGGAACGAAATGGAGACTATGGTAAAGTTGCTGAAATCCGCTATGGAAAAACAAAGGAAGCGGAAGAGCGCTTAGAAAACGCAAAGCAACAATTAATAGGTCTGCAGTCCAATTCTAAAATGATAAAAGAGGAGGTTGACGTGGAAGAAATCGCAGATGTCGTTTCCAAATGGACAGGCATTCCGGTTAATAAAATGTTGGAAAGCGAAGTTTCTAAATTACTGAAGTTAGAGGAGGAATTGCATAAGCGTGTTGTTGGACAAGAAGAAGCAATTACAGCCTTGTCGGATGCCGTTCGTAGAAGCCGTGCTGGATTACAAGATGCAAAACGACCAATTGGCTCATTTATCTTTCTAGGAACAACAGGAGTGGGAAAAACCGAACTTGCCAAAGCGCTTGCCGAATACTTGTTTAATGATGAAAATGCGATGACACGCATCGACATGAGTGAATACCAAGAGAAACATACTGTCAGTCGATT
>CAIRMS010000002.1 GCA_903879765.1 uncultured Flavobacteriales bacterium | reverse complement strand
GGCATTGACTTTTGTTTGAACGAGCTTTGCATATCCACCGAATCGAGAAAATGCTAAGACCCGTTTGCCAATCCATTCTGTAGGACAGTTTATACCAACCTCCTTTACAAACCCAACCAATTCAAAGCCCAAAACACAAGGTAAAGGCGGTGCTTCTTTGTACAAACCATTTCTAGCCATAACGTCTGCATAATTCAATCCAAACGCTTCGCTTTCGATTCGTACCTCATCAGAAAGTAAATCTGGTAGTTGAACAATTCTCTTTTCAAAAGCCTTGGATGAAGGTCCAATTCGACTCAGAACAATTGCTTCCGTTTCCATACTTTAGAATCTGGCAGTAATTCCTCCCATTACTTGGAAAGGCTGAACTGGATAATTGTACCAGCGATTATAGCGCTGTGCAGCTAAATTGTTTAATTGTAAGAACGCGGATACTCTTGAACTGTAGCGATACTCCACACCTAAATTTATATCAACGATTGTTCCCAGCGAAACAAAGTACTGACCATTCTCTTCCTTCACACCTTCTCCGGCTGCATAAACAAGAGCGTTTCGCCCTGATTCAACTGTTCCATCTAAATTGATGAGGAATTTATCGTATAAATTGTATGAACCTCTAACTAAACACTGCAATTGAGGAAGGTTCCACGCATGAGCTTGGTTGTACATTTCATAGGAATAAAAACGTGCGACACCATCAATTTTCAACTTTTCATTCATTTGGTAACTCAAAGACCCTTCAATGGTCGTTAAATTAAGCGTGTCGTAAATCACATTGAATTGATTTCGATAAACACCAAATGTATCTGTAACAAAGAGCGCTTTATTTTCTATTTGCGCAAAACTTGCACCGATATTAAAGCTCATTCGTTTGCTTAATGTTCCTTTAAATCCACCGTAAATATCGAATGGATTGTGTTCATTCAACAGTTGTTGATTAACACGAATAAACGGATTTTGTGCTGTTAAACCTTGAATGGTGTTTTGTTTCAATCCCCCTTTGATTCCTACGTACGGGATAAAAACATCTTTAAACATAGAGTACTTAAATTCAGCATGAGGATATAAATAAACCATATTTTTATCTGGTCGTAGATCTGCAGTTATGCCCACGCCGATTTCGATTTTCAATCGATTGTCTAGCATTTGAGTCCAAACCCCTGGTTTGAAATCTAAAATCGTATTCTGACTTGCAATTCCCGTGTCTCCGATAGACATAACAGAGTCTAATATACCGTATTTATATGCATTATACCTCACTCCAATGTCCCCATAAAATCGTTCGTTTCGGTTATTATACCATAGTCTTGATTTAAAATTAAGGTGGTTTTCTTGAGCTCTCCAATCAGCAAGGGAATCCGAGGTTTTTCTTGTTTGAAAATTGGTGTAGTCTGTTTTAATCTTAAAATTTAAACGGGCACTGTCCCCACGATTCGCGACATATTCAGCGGCGCCATTATATATTTGAAAACGTTGGGCTATTGAATCTTTTGAAAGGCTATCATTTTGCACTCCATAATAATGAAAACCATTGTTTTGGTAATTAAATTCCCCAGCGAGATTATAATTTCTTTCATTAATCTTTCCAAAAACCGTTCCGCTCGTTCGGTCATATTGAGCCGGAGCGTAGGCTACCTTTTCCCTGTTTTTGATGTCGCCGAATGAACTTAAGTGCTTTACATTGGCACCATACTCATAGGCTCTTGACCTCGTAGAATTAAAATACAATTCTCCCAAAGGCATGATGGTTGATCCAATTCCGACTTTGGCATAAAATGGATACAACTGTTTTAAATTCTCCTTTGTTTCTACTGTTGCCGCCTCAATCGTATCTAAAGAAATCTTTGTCGGAACTTGAAACAACAATAATGGGTATGCTTTAACTTGAGTCGCTTTTACAGTATCAATGATTTTTGGATGAGCCAAAATGCGAAAGGCAGGCTCCACCGTTCTGTTTGTTCTCATGTCAAAAACGATATCGTTTTGAGCCCAAATTCCAGAAACGAATACCAGCGCAATTAGTGTGAGTGCGTATTTCATGTTCTTAATTTTCATTGATTTCGATTTTCATTTCTGGTTCCTTTTCTTCTGTTGCAGGTGGATTTTTAAGTTGCATTAACTCGTCCCAAAGATCATTTGCCTCTGACTGAATGCCATCATTTGATTCCGGATAGAAGTCAATCACTGATTTCAAGGTCTGTTCAGCTTGGAAAAGATCATCATTCAACATGTGAATTCTCGTTTGCAGCATGAGTCCCTTCGCTACCCAGAAATTATAGCTAGGTTTCATTTTTACAAGGGATTTAATTTCTGTTTCAGCAGTCCCTAGTTCTTTGTTCTTAAAATAAATATCAGCAAGCAAGTACTTCGCTTCCGAGCCCATCGCAGTTGTTGTATTTTTCACCAACCATTCAAGGGAAGGTTTCGCCAAATTGTACTCTTTCAGGTAATAATTAGAAAGTCCTATTGAATACTCTGCTTCTACTTTAATTTGAGGGGTGATGGCAGCGTTTTCTAAAACAAACTTGGCATTCACAATGGAATTTGCATATTCCTCCGTTAAAAAGG
>CAIRMS010000001.1 GCA_903879765.1 uncultured Flavobacteriales bacterium | reverse complement strand
GTAAAGGAACTTTTTATAGTCCATTATTTTACAAACAGGTGGCTTTGCATTAGGAGAAATCTCCACCAAATCCATTTCTTGTTCTTCTGCTAGAGCAATTCCTCTAGAAACAGACATTACTTGAGGCTCCTCACCTTCAATTACCAAACGAATTTCTGCAGCAACAATTTTATCATTAATCCTGTGTTGCGCTTCAACTTCTCTTTTTACAAACGGTCTCGAATTTCTTCTCATTCAATAATTTAAATACTTATGACAATTCCGCAGCGATTGCTTCTTGCACCATTGCAACAAACGCCTCTTGGGTAACTGATCCGTGATCTCCGTGTCCTCTTTGTCTTACTGATACTTGGTTTGAATCAAACTCTTTCTCTCCAACAATGAGCATAAATGGTACTTTTGCCAACTCTGCATCACGTATTTTCTTACCAATTTTTTCATTTCGGTCGTCAACAAGTCCGCGAATATCGTAATTATTTAGGAATTCTAAAACTTTTTCTGCGTACTCGTTGTATTTATCTGAAATCGGAAGGACAATAAATTGCTCAGTTGACAACCAAAGTGGGAAGTCTCCAGCGCAATGCTCTAACAATACTGCAACGAATCTTTCCATCGAACCGAAAGGTGCACGGTGTATCATTACCGGACGATGTTTTTGATTATCTGCTCCAACATACTCCAAGTCAAAGCGTTCAGGTAAATTGTAATCTACTTGGATTGTACCTAATTGCCACTCCCTTCCAAGTGCATCTTGAACCATAAAATCTAATTTAGGACCATAAAATGCTGCTTCTCCGTATTCCACAACCGTCGGTAATTCTTTTTCTGCTGCTGCTTCAATAATTGCTTGTTCCGCTTTAACCCAATTCTCTTCTGAACCGATGTATTTTTCACGGTTCACTTTATCTCTTAAGGAAATTTGTGCCTTGAAATTATGGAAGTTTAATGTTTTCAATACATAAAGAACGATGTCAATGACATTTTTAAACTCATCCTTCACTTGTTCCTGCGTACAGAAAATGTGCGCATCATCTTGTGTAAACCCACGAACTCTTGTCAGACCGTGTAATTCTCCCGATTGCTCATAACGATAAACCGTTCCAAACTCTGCGAATCTTGCCGGTAAATCTTTGTATGAACGCGGTTTCGCTCTAAATATCTCGCAGTGATGCGGGCAATTCATCGGTTTCAAATAGAACTCTTCATTTGGATCTGGAGTACGAATCGGCTGAAATGAATCCGCCCCATACTTCTCGTAGTGTCCTGAAGTCACATACAACTCTTTGTTTCCAATGTGCGGTGTAATCACTTGTTGGTATCCAGCTTTCTTCTGCGCTTTCTTTAAGAAATTTTCCAGGCGCTCTCTCAAAGCAGCACCTTTCGGTAACCACATTGGAAGTCCTTGTCCAACCTTCTGTGAAAAAGTAAAAAGCTCTAATTCTTTTCCTAATTTTCTATGATCACGGCGTTTTGCCTCTTCTAATTTCTCTAAATGCTCTGCTAATTCCGCTTGCTTTGGAAAGGTAACGCCATAAATGCGTGTGAGCTGTTTGTTTTTCTCATCCCCTCTCCAATAAGCTCCTGCAATGGCCGTTAATTTAACCGCTTTAATGAATCCTGTGTCCGGAATGTGTGGACCACGGCATAAATCAGTAAAATTTCCTTGCGTGTAAAAGGTAATTGTTCCATCTTCCAATTCAGATAACAATTCCAATTTATATGGATCTTGTTTCTCTGTGAAATAAGCAATTGCCTCAGCTTTAGAAATTTCTTGTCGAACAAATGGATTCTTCGCCTTCGCTAATTCCTTCATTTTTTGCTCGATTTTCTCTAAATCTTTTTCAGAAATCGAATAATCCATGAAGTCAATATCGTAATAGAATCCACTATTTACTGGTGGACCAATCGCGAGTTTAACACCTGGAAAATGAAACTCAATTGCTTCAGCCATCAGATGGGCAGAGGAGTGCCACATGGTTGATTTACCATCGGTGTCATTCCATGTCAACAATTGCAATTCACAATTTTCATTGATTGGAAGGACTGCATCCTTCACTTGTCCATTGACACGTGCTGCTAATACATTACGCGCCAATCCTTCGGAAATAGACATTGCAATTTGCAATGCAGAAGTCCCCTTCTCATATTCCCTGATTGTTCCATCTGGAAAAGTAACCTGAATCATCTGTTCTTATCGTATTTTTGAAGTGCAAAGATAATAATATCCGCCGGATTCAAGCCTTACTATTTGGATCGGATAAGTGAATCAGAATTTGTTGAATATCCTTTTGTAGGTTTCTAAATGAAGCCCCCATTCCTTCGGTGTCCAATTGAACATCCGGAATCTCTTTGGATATGTACGAAACAAAGCGCCAAACCTCCAAAACATTCTCAACAGAAACGGTATAAGGTTCATAACTCGGATTCGAAGAAACGAGCAATAACTGCTGTGCTTCTTTTAATTGATTGAAGACATATTTGAAGACAATCCCATCGTTATTTGTCACAATAACACAAGGTGAATTGGATGGCAAACTCAACCAATCTTGTACAAACTCACCCACGACATAAGAACCATGCGAAACAGGAGGCATGGAATCACCGGCAATCGGAAATGCACGGTATTTTCTGTTTTTTGATAAAAAAGGCAACTTAAGTGTGGGTAAATCACGCATGAACTCTGGGTCCGCGTATCCTGCGACATAACCTGCACGTACTTTTTCTGGAATCAATTCCACCTCTTCTTCATTATCTGAATTAACAACAGTGGTTAGAATGCGTAAATTCGTTCCTTTCGCTCCTGTTTTCCAATGATTTTCCATGGAACTCCAATCAGAATCCAGGTATTTAGAAAAGTCTTTCGCGATTAAATCATCCAATGTCACTTTATGAAATTGGGAAATGGTCAATAACATTTCCAAACTCGGCTGGGCTACCTCATTTTCGTATCCACTGTAAGTCGATCGATTTAAATTCAAGGCTTGCGCCTGTTCCTCCTGGGATTTACCGGATCTTTTTCTTAAGAGTTTGAGGTTCGCTGCTATAAACATGTTGTAGATTTTACCTCACAAAGATAATAAATTACGAATAACTCATCATTATTTTGATTAATAAATAATCATTGAGATACAAAGCGGTAACTGATGTATCCAGAAACATTTCCGGATCCAGCATTGAATTTAGACATTCCGGCATATTTTAAGGCTTGCTCAACCATACAAGGAGTCGTTGAAGTACTTCGATTATTGTCTAAACTTTTCGCAATAACACGACCAGCATTATTTACCGTGATGTTTATGACCACTGTTCCCGCAGAATTATATCCACAGGTGTATCCTGGATTTCGAACGTTCCACTTTTTATTTTCGAATGCGGTTCTTCCTGGTAAAGAGAAATCAACCATGACACTCCCTGAATATTGATTTTGACTGCCGCTTTGATTCGTGTTCGGATTAACTTTTCCCGTATTTCCGTTGTTTTTGGATTTCAATCGTTCAGCTGATTCAGTTTTGATTTTCTCTCGCTCTCTCGCGCCACCAAATTCATCGAAAAGACTTTGTTCATACTCTCTTGCACTTTGTTCAGGATTACCTGACCTAGATGAACTCGCCGCATCTTGTGACCAATCTTGTTGCGAACGTTGCCGATTATCCGATGCATCCCTCACCACATTCCGAACCTCTCCCCCAGCCTGAAATGCAGGATCTTGTTGTAAGGTTAATTCGACTTCTTCAGGAACTTCTTCAATGGACACTGAAAATTCATCGGATTCTATGGCTGTCTCCTTTCGGACGGTTGTCATTTCTAAGTAAACAAAAACTCCCACATAAATAGCAAGGATACTAATGAGTATCCTAAAAAACTGTTCGGGATTTTTAAGTATTCTTTTCATTCAACCAAGCTAATATACGCATGCGTTTTGGGAAAGAAATAAGTCATTCGACCATCCTGCAGTAATAGGAGCGACTCCGAATCAAAGCGTTGAATGCGCTCATATTGAATCGGGAGCATTTCCTTTCCATCCCTCAAAAATAAGCCAAACTTGTCGTCATTCGATACTAAAAAGTACTCATCCTCAAAAAGTTTAATGTTCGAAAAGGAAACAGGTAATATCATTTTACCCGTAGCATTCAACAATCCGAATTTATCTACTTTTCCAATGAGATAGCCGAGTTCAGGCATGAAACGAATGAAATCATACTCAAATGGTAGTATCACTTTACCTTTCACATCCAAAAGTGCCCAATTCCCTTTGTCCTTAACTGGCCAAAATCCAGTGTAGGGACCACTTGCTTCGTAAATTGGTTTTTGAATCACTTTTCCATTTACATCAATTAATCCAAACTTTTCCTTTTTACGAAAAACAGCAAATCCATTCGTGAATTTCGCGACATTCATTGCATCTGCAAACCATTCAAGTGGAGCTGTGAGCATCACTTTACCCAATGAGTCAATGTAATTTAATTGTCCAGCAATTTTCACCACTGCTCTATTGGATTTTTGATCTAACTCTCCGACAAGTTCAAATTCTGGATGTTTATAAGACATCCATTTAGCAAAATTAAATTCAACGTTTCCTCCTGCTCCAAAAAGTGCCTCTTGAAAATTCAAATTATACGTTTTTGATTTGCCATCTTGAACAACCGTGTATAAATTTTTAGCGACTAAACTAATGTCGTCAAATTCTAACGGGAAAATCAACTTACCAGATCGATTGATTACACCGTACTTCTCGCCTTTTAGTACAATCGCACGGTTACTTGTGAATTCTGACACTTCATCGTATTGAAAATCAACAACAACTTGATTTTTTTTATCAATTATTCCAAATAACTCTTCTTTTGAAACTACTGCTAATCCATCTTGAAAAGGAGCAACTTCGTTATAAATTGTTGGCACAATAAGTTTACCTTGAGCATTCATATATCCATACTTTCCATCCAAAACGACTGGATACAATTTCATTTGAAATAAATCGATGTCCACCGAAAGTTCCTGCATAAATGGATAATCAGGAAATTCCTTTTGGAAGGCAGCATACTTTTCTTCTGAGTATTCCTTTAAGTAAATTTTATAAACGTTTCTCCATGCATCGTTTAGATATGGATTCGTTTTATAGGTTCGTACAAACTGTACATATTCTTCCAAGGAATGATTTTTTGTTGCTAAACTGTAAATTTCTTTCGCTGCTTCCATAAAATGGGTGTTTGACGGACAGTTGTCATAAAAACGAACAAAGGACGCTAATTTTCCATCCGCAGTCATTTCAGCATATTCCAAATCATAATAAAGGTGTTGAGCTTTTGGTACAAAAGATGATTCAGGCAATGAATCCATGTACAACTTCAAGGCACTGGACGTATTCTGTTTTTTTGCCAATTCAAATGCTAACTGATCACGAAGATAAATCGCCGTATTTCTAGAAAGGAAAAAAGGATGCTTTTCAATAAACTGATTCCACGCAAACACGCTTGGATTAGCTTGAATTTGATCAAAAATCAATTGACTAACAAGCTGTTGCTGTGATTCAATTACACTTTTATCGAAGGAAAATTCACTTTTCCAGGTTGCTTTGAGTTTTTCCGGAACCAATTGCCACAAGGTATCTGATTTCAAGGCATAATAGTAGGCACTGTCCAGGTTACGGTAATCCTTCGAAATGTATAATTTGGATAAACCATGACAAGCAATGCTTCCACTTTTTTTCAATCCAGAGCGAAAATGCTCATTTGCCAATCCAAAGTTTTTATTCGTTAAATCAGCAAATCCTTTTTCGATGGTTTTTTGTCCGAACAGGGGAAATGTGAAAAGAGAACATGTGAAGAAACAGAAGAAAAACATGTTTCTTTTTATTTCAACAACCATGAAATTCCTTTTATTCAGCATTTTTCAATTCTCTTGGAATGAGGCAAACTGGAATCGGTTCCATTTTATGCTTGTTAGCAGCATGGAATCCTTGGTAAATACGTAAGACTTCTTTTTCTCTAACAGATAATTCAGTTGAATCTCCTTTGTAATCCATCGCCCATTCCAATTCTGGATAGGATGCGCCAATTTGATCTTCATCACTTCTTCCATCTTCCCAGAGTCCATCTGTTGGCGCAGCAGTTAAAATGGAATGAACAACTTGAACGGATTCAGCCAATTGAAATACTTCGGTTTTAGTTAAGTCAGCAATTGGACTCACATCCACACCGCCATCGCCGTATTTAGTAAAGAATCCAACACCAAAATCTTCCACTCTATTACCTGTACCAGCAACAAGACAACGATTTGCTTGACCGATTGCATACAACGTCATCATGCGTAAACGCGAACGGGAATTTGCCATCGCTAAAGCTTGTTGCGTAACATCAAAAGGCATGACGGATTCGAAAGAAGAAAAAATATCAGTTAAAGGAATCTCAAAAGATTGCACATTTGAAAAACGCTGTTTCAAATCTTGAATATGCTCTTGGGCGCGATTGTATTCCGCACTCGTTTGACGAATCGGCATATTCAATAAAATAACCTTCGAGCCAGTTAAGGCGCAAAGTGTCGAAGTCAAAGCTGAGTCAACACCACCGGAAACACCGATGATGAAACCATCCACCTTCGCTTTTTCCTGATACGTTTTTAACCAAGCAACAATATGTGCAGTAATTGGATTCAATTAAAAAAGGATTGAGAATTTCAACACCACTTGATTTTGCGTTGATTTATTGGAGAAATAAACTTTGTTTAAATTACTATCCAAAATAAACATGGTTTTTTTGTCATCTGATCGATCTAAAAACAAGGGAACAAATCCATAGTAATAGCCAAGTTCTGCTTTCAACACGGTTGTTCCCGCAAAATTCCATTCAGCTCCACCTGAAAATCCGATGTTGGAATTAAAAATGAATAATTCTCCTTTTGAAGCCATATCAACATTTTCTTGGTTTTTCCACAACACTAAAGGATCGTTCAAATTATCCAAGGAAAATCCAGAGTCATTGATTTTATTCGAAACTAAAAAACGATTGCGCAAACCAAAATTGGCGAAATAGCGAAAATCTCCAATGAACTCTGTTCTGAAATTTAGGTAAATTGGCAAACTGATGTATACCGGATTGTACGTGCGTTCACTCAATAAAAAGTACTTATCTGTGGTCGCAACTGTTTCTTTCTGATTTTTAATGACTTTATCTGTGTAACGGTAAAATACATTTTCGTCCACCTTTTTGTAATTCAAATTTTCAATATCGAATTCTAAACCGAAGGTATATGCTAGGTTCTTTGTTTCCTTGAATGCTCTGGTGAAATTTGTACCTAACGTAAATGTTGCACCAACTCCATTTGCAGAAAGATAATTCGTTCCCATTTTTAACATGCTCACTCCGACACCCCCTACTAATCCAGCTTGCAAGGATTTATCCCCAACGGTTTGAGAATGTACTCCAACAGCAAGAAAAGCTGAAAAAATAACGCTTGATACTCGTTTGATTGACATTGATCTCATGTGATTCTGTTTTAAGTGTTAATTTTGAGCAAAAATAAGAATTATCGTGAAACCCTTTCGCTTCGTACACCTGCTTTTTGGATTAGTGATATTCATCTTTGCTTCTTGTTCATCGAACACCTACGAAGTAAACGTCGATGAAGTTCCATTAAACATCGAATTTGTTAATTTAGACTCCATGGCTTTCCACGCGAATTGGACTCAAAGAGACCAATTGTTTACGCGTTTAAAGAAAAAAGATGAAGAACTTTTCAACTTCGCTTTCTCCTACGCCTTGGAAATTCCCTTGACATCTGACACAGCCTTCCGAAATGGAATCGATCGATTTTATGTCAACCCATACATTTTCGCATTAGAAAAGGAATTAGCCACTAAAAGTAAATGGCGTAACGAATCGAGTGAACATATATTGAATGGATTCAAACGATTATCCTATTTCATTCCAGCATGGAAAAAACCAGAAACTGTTTATTTCATCAATAGCCGATTTGCTGCTAGCGCGTATTGTACGGATAAGTCCATTGCCATTGGACAAGAACGTTATTTAGGACCAGCGAACAGATTGATACAACAACTTCCACCAAATCAGTTTTACGGATGGATCAAGGAAGCAATGCAAGCAAAATTTGTCAGTTCAGATGCTTTGTTAGTTTGGATAAGCACTTATGGACTGGAGGAAACAACGGAAAATTACGCGAGCGAGATGATACGTTGGGGGAAAATGCTCTTTTTGACACGTATTTGTTTACCGGAATTACCTGAATCAGATGTATTGCGCTATTCCAAAAAGGACTTTGATTGGGCTGTCGCAAGCGAGAAATCGTTGTGGGAATACTTGGTCGATGAAGAGTTATTATTCAAAACGGATGAAGAAACCCGGATGAACTTGCTTCACGAAGGACCATTTACAACTGGACTTCCAAAAGAGAGCCCTGACCGAATGGGGCGTTTCATGGGATACATGATTGTCAAACAATACATGGAAAATAACGACATTAGTCCAAAAGAATTAATGCGCATTCCGTACAATAAAATTCTCCAAAAATATCAAGTTAACTAATTATGAGTGATCAAATTACAAAGAAATCCGACATCGTTATCACCGTTGGATTAGATGCAAACCAAATTCCATCCGCGATCAAATGGAGTGCGGTTGACACCAATGTTTCCGATGCGGCCGCATCTGCTTTTTTACTTTCTATTTGGGATCCAAAAGAGAAAAACACGATGAAAATCGACTTGTGGACAAAAGACATGAGCATCGAAGAAATGAAACAATTCTTTCATCAAACTTTACTCACGATGGCGGACACGTTTGAAAAAGCCACGGGTGAACATCTAATCAGTGAAGACCTCCGTGACTACTGCTATCATTTCGCAACAAAAATGGAAATCCTGCCTGAGGAATGAAGTTTACGCTAGAAAAAATGCACACGAAGCACGAGGAAACCATTCAATACTTCCTCCCTACTTTGGAGAAATCCGTTTGTTTGAATGATTTCATTGGAAAAGAGATTCAATTACATTGGACCGGAGTTATTACGTGTCGAACGTGTGCGAAAAAGACGAAAAAATCCTTTGGTGAAGGTTTTTGTTTCTCGTGTTTTAGCAACGCTGCTGAAGCTAGTCCGTGTATTTTACATCCAGAATTATGTGAAGCACACCTAGGAAAAGGACGCGACATCGAATACGAAATAAAAAATCACCTTCAACCACATTACGTTTACCTTGCTGCTACGGACATCGTCAAAGTTGGTGTGACACGAGCAACGCAAATCCCAACACGCTGGATTGATCAAGGCGCGAACAAAGCCATTCTTTTAGCTGAAGTACCGAATCGTTATTTGGCTGGAGTCATTGAAGTTGCGTTAAAGGACTTTTATGCGGATAAAACCAATTGGCAAAATATGCTTCGCGACATTCAAGATGACTCCATCGATTTGATCGAAGAAAAATGGCAGGTTTGCGATGAATTACCGGCTGATTTAGCGCAATATTGGTTGGAGAACGATGAAATTCTTACTTTTAACTATCCAGTTGTTGCGTATCCTAGCAAAGTGCAATCCATGACTTTCGACAAAGAAGCTACAATTACGGGGAAATTAGTAGGCATCCGCGGACAATATGTGTATTTAGATGAGCAAAAAGTCATCAATTTACGACGTCACACGGGATATGAAATAGAATTTACAGCTTAATGGTTCGACTCATTCATCAAATTTTGGATTTTTTCTATCCGCTTGTCAAACGTATTTTTGACAAGACCACTTACTATTATGCAGCTTGCGGCAGTGGAAATTTAGTCTTGAGTTGGATTTTATTTTTTTTCTTTTTCAATGTAATCTTTAAAAAGAAAGACTTTGTTTTAGCGAATCTTCCTTTCGGTATTGACGAAAAAACCATTTCAGCCTTAACCTTGAGTTCCATTGTTTGCGCATGTATTTCCTTTCTTGTTGGATTTCTTCTGATGCGTTATGTTGTCTTCACCGCAAGTCAGTTGCGCGGTAGATCTCAATTTTTGCGCTATGGAATTAGCGCCATCATCACATCAACAACCAATTGGGGATTACTGAAAATACTTGTGCTTGGAATGGGGATTTTTCCATCCATCGCAAATGTACTTGCCTCTTGTGTGGTGGTAACCATTAGTTATTTACTGCAGCGAAAATTCAGTTTTAAATAATTCGTATGTGCGGAATTAGCGGAATCGTTCAACTTCAAGGGCAAGACAATCAATTGTCAGGCATTTTGAAAAACATGAACGACAAACTGAAGCACCGCGGTCCAGATGATGAAGGATTTACCCTTTTTCACAATGGAGACGCACATTGTTTTGCTGGACAAGATACACCATCGGCAAGTTTAGCCTCCAATCTTCCATATGCACCAAAAGCACACATTGAAACAGCGCAGGATCATTCGGGTCAGGTTGGATTTGGACACCGTCGTTTAGCAATCATTGATTTAAGTGCGGGTGGACATCAACCAATGTGTCTTCAAGGAAATGAGCGTATTTGGATTACTTTGAATGGCGAAATTTACAATTACATTGAGTTACGTGAAGAATTACAATCCTACGGTTTCGTTTTTCATACGGAATCGGATGTGGAAGTTGTATTAGTTGCCTATCAAAATTGGGGTACGGATTGTTTGGCTCATTTTAATGGCATGTGGTCCTTTGTCCTTTACGACATGGATAAAAATCAATTGTTTGGCGCCAGAGATCGATTCGGCGTGAAACCATTGTATTATTTACAAAATGAACAACATTTTGCTTTCGCTTCGGAACAAAAAGCATTGTTGGAGGTTCCAAGTTATACACGCGCAGTCAATTTGGATGCGATGCTACCGTTCTTACTTTATGGACAAGTGGAACTACAAAGCGAAGGATTTTTCAAGGATCTTTACGAACTAAAACCTGGACATTTTTTCACGTTTGACTTATCTAATTCGAAACTGAAAACAGAAAGGTATTTTGAAATATATGCCACTAATAAAAACCAAGCATTTCATGCCGCTTCGTTTGAGGAAACTAAAAAACAAACGAGACAAATGATCAAAGATGCGGTTCGCATTCGCTTCCGAAGTGATGTTCCAATAGGATTTTGTTTAAGTGGTGGATTAGACAGTTCAACCATCGTCTGTACTGCTGCCGAAATCGCGAAAGAAGAATCCATTTCTTCCTTGAAAAATGGCATCAAAACGTTTACAGCCAGCAACGATTCACCATTGGATGAATCGAGTTGGGCAAAGCAAATAGTTGATCACACCAAAGCTGAATGGCACAATGTGAAAGTCGATTCGAAGACGCTCGTTGAAGACATTCAACAATTGATTTATTTCCAAGATATTCCGCTTGCAACCACAAGTACCTATGCACAAAGTCGCGTGATGCGCGCTGCACATGAACAAGGAATCAGCATTTTAATAGATGGACAAGGTGGTGATGAGTTATATGCTGGATATCAAACATTTTACTATTCTTACTTTAATCAATTATTTACATCATTTGATTGGAGAATCTTGTCAAAAGAACTGCGTTCCTTAGAAAATAGTCCCGTAACGCTGAAGGAACTTTTCGCTGCTTTCCTTAAAGTTAACTTAAGTAAATTCCCTGCTAAAATCCGTGCTTCCTTATCCAAAAAATGGAAGTCAGAAACGAATTTAATCTCACCGGAATTCCTGCGATCCAATGCGAAAAAAGTGCAGTTTCATGGTGAATTTCGATCCGATTCATTAAACGAACGATTGAAGAGTTATTGCACTGAAACCTATTTGAAAGGATTGTTGCGTTGGGAAGACCGCTGTTCCATGCAGTATTCCATTGAGTCGAGAACTCCCTTTTCTGACGACATCAACCTCATCACGAGTGCCTTTGTATTTCCTGCGAATTACAAAATTAAGAATGGCTGGAGTAAATACATTCTGCGCGAATCTATTAAAGGACTTGTTCCCGAATCCATTCGTTTACGCACGGATAAAAAGGGATTTTCCATTCCACAGAATACATGGTTAATGGAGCAAGAGGCGGCTTTTTTTGAATTATTTCAATCCCTGAAGCACTTAGATGCAAATGATTTAGTTCAAAAAGAATTGATTGTGTCGAATTGGAAGGTGTTTTTCTCCGATTTAAAGCATTCAAAGGAGCAAGACCTCATCTTTCGTTATGTCTGCTATTTGAGTTGGTTAAAACAGTTTATTTATCCTGGACAGGCAACTTCTTTAGCGTAAGCTCAAAGGAATTTCTCGGTAAACGATTCAGTATTGGACTTTCATGAGCGATGTCCATTGGAAGATACACCGCACACAGACTATTTTCGACCAAGTAAACATGTTGTTGCATGTCAAGCGGTAAGGCCTGATAAATTCCCATTAACACTTCATAACGCGGGTATTCCGTATCTACTTTCGCATCGTGCCAAACCATGATAGACTGGTCATTTTTCAAATATGACAACATGTTCTCCGTGTCGCGTTTTACAGCTTCAGTAGAATGATCACCATCGATGAAAATCAAATCAAACTTTTTATCCAACTGATCAAAATCAAAGGTTTGCGAATCCCCAAAAACATGCTGAATGTTTGGAATGTCTTTAGAAAAGAAGCGATGTGAATCTACGTAGTTTTTCTCCAATCCCAGCGAAAGCAATTGCGCATCACCTAAATTGAACGTAGTAACGGAATCAACATATGGCGCAACATTCGCTGCACTCTCCCCTCTCCACGTTCCAATTTCTAAGTAATCTTTCACTTGGTATTTTCGACATAACAATTGAAGCAGCGCGAAATCTGTCGCCAAAGAAGAACCCGAAAGAAAAGCATACGGCGTAATGCAAACCTCATCTGACTCCATCAAGTCGACCAAGCGAATTTGTTTAAATGCTGTGGTTGGAAACGCACGTTGAAAGTCCGCTTTAAACACGATTTCATCCTTCAAAACATTATTCAATAAATAAGGCTTTTGAAGAATCAGAGAAAGTGCTTTGAGCAATTTGCTTAACTTATTCATGTGCTACGATTGCTTTGTTAAATGTTGTTTCAGTTGTCCGATGGTTGTTTTCAACTCCCCAAATGACGGAAAGACCACAAAGTTAGCACCTTCTTTTCGAAAATAGAGGATAACAACAAGAGAGGTAATAAAATACGAGCAACTTGCTGCGATTGCCGCACCTTGAATTTTCAATGTCGGAATGAGGTAGTACGCAGTAATGCACGTAACCACAAGTCCAATTCCCGATGCAATTGCATTCACATAATACTTTCCATGTCCAGAGAAATAATGTCCGATGATTAAGGCATAATTAAACACCCAAATCCCGGGCGCGAGGCACCACATCAATTCATTCAAGCCACTGAATTCTTTTCCAAACAACCAGGAGTAAAATGCTGCTGGAATAAACAATAGAACAGTTAATGCAATAAACGCTGTTAATAGTCCATATTTCGTTAGTTGCTCGGTAATGTTTTTGGTGTAATTGACGTCTGTAGAATTGGAGATTTTCGCATATTGCCACAAGGAAATACTTGTCGAAATCATCCAAATGGATTCAATAACTGAAACGGCATTCGAGTAAATCCCTACCTCTGCTTCTCCACAGTCTCTTTCCAAGAAAAAATAACTAATACGAAAACTCAATAATTGAAACACATGCGCCAATTGGTTTTGAAATCCATAGTACAATAAAGATTTAAAGGTTGTCCAGGTATTTGAGTATTGAAAAGCGACATCTTTTCTTACATGTTTTACGATGAACAAAATACTGATAACGAAAGTGACACCATACGCCACGTACAAGGAATACACGTACGCTTCGGCTGTTCGATTCCAATTAAGCGAGAATTGAATGATCAAACTCAACAAACTGATGAACGGCACCAAGAAACTTAATAAATTAAAGGATTTCAAATTCTCTTTACCCAAAAGGACTGAACTATGAATGGAAACAATGGATGAAATAGCACTAAGTATGACAACCGATAGAATGAGTTTTTCTGGAACTAAATCCACGAAAAGTAGAAAGAGATAAGAACAAACGCTGATGAGGACGGTCCATATGTAGGATGCGACAAATAACTCTCTTATCCGAAGTTTATTGGTCAAGTAGACTATGGATGCGCCCCCAACCATGTTATCAAAGATGGTCACAATCGCAATCACGGTCAACACCAAGCTTTGCTCTCCTTTACCTGTAGCACCAAGGTATTGTGAAACAACAATCGCAATTAACAAATTAACGATAGCCGACACCAAACGGACCCCAAAATTGCCTAGTATTTTACGAACCATGTTTCACAATAATGTCTTCGTAAATCTCCCCAAATCTTTTGCCGATGGCCTGATAACTGAATTTCTCTGTTGCTTTCTGATGCATTTCGTTCGAATCGTACTCTTCCAAACGTGACAATTGCTCCTTTATTGCTGAAACAAGTGAAGATTGATCATCAGAAGGGATTAATTGTCCTTGGGACGCATGAACGATTTCGTTTATTCCCCCAACATTGGTTGAAACGATTGGAACACCCGCAGAGATGGACTCAATCAAGACACACGGTAAATTTTCAAAGCGACTCGTTAATACAAACAAAGCTGATTCTTTCAAGATGGCCGCAATTCCCGTGGCATCAAGTGTACCATGAAAAACGATGTTTCTTTCAATATTCAAGTCCTTTATTTCCTTTTGAAAAATGGAGAAATCTCCATCACTGACAATGTGCAATTGAAGTTCAGGTTTCCACTTTAATAGTTCTGAAAATGCACGAAATAACAAACTCGGATTTTTCTGAATCGGATCCAAGGATGAAACATGTATTAGTTGGTTTTTCTTTCGTTCATTCGGATTACCGGGAACAAACAACCTTGTATCAATCACATTATACACAACGGCCATTTCGGTCTGAATACCCGAACTACGCATGGCTTTTGCCAAATCTTCACTCACGGGCAATATCAAACGAGCTTTATTGGCAGCTAAACGTGTCAGCCGTTGTTGCAACTTTCCTGGACGTGGAATTGCTTCTTGATGGTAACAAGTCCAATGTTCCGTAATGATGTATGGGATTTTGTATCGAATCGAAAGTAAACGTGCAATGATGCCAATCGGATAAACGACATTTGCATGAATTAATTCAGGATGAAATCCTTCGTTTTTCACTCCTCGAAGTAAGTGGAAATAGCATAATATAATCCGCAAATTATTCCAAGCTGCACCGATTAACGGGATTTTAGATTTTGAAATATACGCAATGGTCGTTAGAAAAGGTTCCTTACTTTGAACCACCTCCATCTTTCCTTTGAGCTGCTCATCCAAACAAACGTAGAGCATTTGAACGTTATGAAATTTAGAGGCCGCTAGTGCATGTTGATAAACAAAATTCCCGTGGGTAGGTTTTATCCGATTTGGATACCAACTAGAGAGGAATAAAATGTTCCTTTTCTGCATGCATTTGTGCTATTTCTAGCTTAAATTAATTTGATATACTTGTTGCAATTGCTGCAAAGCGTAATCGATTTCTTCTTTTGTTGTGTAACGTGAAAAGGAAAAACGCACATTCGGTCGGGTCATATCTGCATGAATTCCTTCCAAAACGTGAGATCCTTTAGTTGCGCCAGATGTGCACGCACTCCCACCACTTACTGCAACACCTTTTAGGTCCAGTGTAAATAACAACATACTTGTTTTTTCCGTTGCCGGCAAACAAACGTTCAACACGGTATAAAGTGCTTTGTCAAAATCGGTTTCTCCGTGAAAGGAAACTGTTGGAAACAAACTTTTTAATTGATCCATCATGTACGATTTTAATGAGAATACATGTTTTTGGTGTGCTTCAACATCTTCATATGCTAAGTCCATTGCTTTCGCTAATCCAACAATGCTAGCCATGTTTTCTGTTCCACCACGAAGTCCTCTTTCTTGCGAACCTCCATGTATAAACGAGGAAACTTTCGTTTTCTTGTTCGCATATAGAAATCCCACGCCTTTTGGACCATGGAACTTATGAGCGGCACATGTGATGAAGTCTATATCTATATCTGATAAATCAAACGCGAAATGCGCCATCGTTTGTACGGTATCCGAATGGAAATACGCACCGTTTTGTCGACACATTTGTGCGATTTTTTTCAAGGGAATCATGGTCGCAATTTCGTTATTGGCATGCATTAACGAAACCAAGGTAGGTTTTCCATCTTTCAATAAGGATTCTAACTGTGCTAATTCAATGTTGCCTTTGGAATCTAAATTCAATAAAACCAATTCGATTTTTTCATGCGCTACAATGGCATCAGCTGTGTGTACAACTGCGTGGTGCTCAATGGAACTTGTAATGATGCGTTTCACACCCAATTGCGTCACAGCAGTATGAATCGCCATGTTATCTGCTTCTGTTCCACCTGAAGTGAAAATGATTTCAGACGGATAACAATTTAAATGTTTTGCAACGGTACGACGCGATGTCTCTAGTAAGGCCTTCGCATTTCTTCCAAAGGAATGAGTGGACGATGGATTTCCAAAAGTATCTCTCAGAACAGGAATCATGGCTTCAACCACTTCAGGAGCGACGGGTGTTGTCGCTGCATTATCTAAATACACGCGCATATCGAAGTTTTGGCGAAGATAAGAATTTTATAGCACTTGCTAAATCGAGATGAAGACTTGCCGTTTTTCAGGAATATCCTTATTTTTAACCATACATTTTGAACATGGATGAAATCGTAGACTATTATGACGAACTAGCGAAAACTTATGACCATAATCGTTTCGAAAATTCCTATGGTGCATTTATCGACAAACAAGAGCGAGCTGTCCTCAAGCAGCTATTAACTCATCCGGAAGAAATTGTTCTTGATATGCCATGTGGCAGTGGGCGTTTTTTGAATTTCGCACAACTTGGAATAGATGGTAGTAAGGAAATGGTTCGGGTTTCTCAAAGTAAATACCCCAACAAAAAAATTACGCACGCCGATGCGGCGGATACGGGAATCGACGATCATTCGATTGATGCCATCATTAGTTTTCATTTTTTCATGCATTTAGATGAAGAAAAAATGAAACGAATTCTTCAAGAATGTGATCGGATATTAAAGCCTAAAGGGAGAATTATATTTGACATCCCTTCCTCGAAGAGAAGAAAACTCATACAGTATAAACGAACAAATTGGCATGGTGGATTTAGTCTGTCGAATAAGGAACTAAGTGAATTAGCTCCGCAATTTGACATCAACAGAAGCTACGGATTGTTATTTGTTCCCATTCACCGAATTCCAAAGAGATTGAGGCCAATCTTCCTTTCGATTGATCGTATTTTGTCCAATTCCTTTTTGAAGGAATATAGTTCTTATCAAATCATTGAAATGGTGAAAAAATGAACTATTGGAAAAAAATTAAACTTTTAAGAAAAGTAATGTTACGCTTTCTGAGGGATCTAAGTAGCAGGGATTTATTTCGTTTTACGCGTAAATCAACGCGTGTGATTCATTTGGATTATGCACTTAGTACTTCACAGGAGATTAAAAAAAATGAAACATTTGACAGTAAAGTTTTCAATTTTAAATTGGCAGCTGATAAAATAAACGAACACCTGATCATGCCCAATGAAATTTTCTC